>NZ_WOEI01000016.1 GCF_009733925.1 Streptobacillus canis
TGATCATAGTATTAAATTTAATAATAATAGTTATTTCTTAATAGATGAAGATAGTAATAGACAGTATATTAAAGCAAAAACAGAAGTATTAGTTATTAAAGCATTTGATAAAAATATTTATGCTAGTTTGGATGATAAGATATATTGTTTAGAAAAAATACCTACACACCTAGAATTTTCTGAAAACTTTGATTTTATTGATAAAAGAAAAGATGGAGAAAAGAAGAAAAAGGTATATATTCCTCCAATGAATCACCCTTGGAAAAAGGCTAGTTTTGAAAAATATCTTGAAAAAATGAAGCACCGTTCTTAAGCTAAAAAACGGTGCTCATGTTAACAAATTTTTGGGACATTTTCATTTTTGCTTGACATAAAAATATATTTTTTTTTAGAATATTTTAAAAATTATTCTTAATGCAGTAGATAAATATAGTAATATAACAAATATTGTAACTACTGTATATGCTTTTTTTACAAATTCATTACTCGATTTTAAATTAAGTCTTGTTCCTATATTACCTCCTAATATTGCAGCTGGTATTATTACAATTAATGGTTTTAAATCATAACCTGAAATACCTGTAATAAAGAAATCTATAAAATTTTTAGTAAATTGAGAAAAGAATATAGTTGCTATAGAATATAAAGTTGCAGTCTTTATATCAACACCAAATATTAATATAAATAATGCTACATTTATTGGTCCTCCACCTATACCTAAAAATACTGATATCATCCCTATGAACATACTCGTAAAAAAATACATACTATAACCTTTTTTTTCAAAACTAAATTTACTTTTAGTTGTATAATATAATGTAAGTAATAATAAGATAACTGTAATTATAAGTTGGATTAAATTAACCATTGCATCATTATTGAAATATTTCAGTGAATATTTAAATATTTTAAGACCTATTCTACCACCAACTATAGCCCCTAAGGCTAAACTTACTAATTCTTCCTTGCCTATTTTACTTCCTTGTCTTGCTTTTTTTATTATAGAAACAATAGACATTGTAAGTACAGCAAGTGAAGAATAAAAATTTATGTTATCTAAATTTGAAAAAGATAGAGCATCAAGACTAGGTTTAATTATTACTCCTCCACCCATTCCTGATAATGATCCTACACTAGTTGCAAACATTATAATTAAAAAATATATTAAATAAATATACATTTTCCTATCCTCCTAATATTGCATTAATTATTGCTTCAGCACAACGTATACCATCTACAGCTGCACTCATTATTCCTCCTGCATATCCAGCACCTTCACCACATGGTATTAAACCTTTAACACTAGAGTTATAATTTTCATCTCTATTTATTCTAATAGGTGAAGATGTTCTGCTTTCTATACCAGTAATAACAGCATCTTTCCCAGCAAAGCCATGTATCTTATCATCAAGTTTCGGAAATGCTTCTCTTAGTGTAAATGTAACAAAATCAGGAAATAATTCATTTAAATTAGTCAATTTATAACCTATAGAATAACTAGGTTTAACATTTCCAAGTTTTGTAGATTTTACATTTTTAATAAAGTCCTGAACTAATTGTACAGGTGCTTTATAATCTCCACCACCCATTACAAAAGCTTTTTCTTCTAATTCTCTTTGGAAATACATACCTGCCAAATTGCCTTCTCCTAAATCTTCAGGAGTAACATTAACTAGTACTGCTGAATTTGCATTTTCTAAATCCCTTTTACTATAACTCATTCCATTTACTACTAATCTATTTTTTTCACTTGATGAAGGGACAACTACACCACCTGGACACATACAAAAAGTATAAGCTCCTCTTCCATTAGATGTTCTTACATTTAATTTATATTCTGCAGGTGGTAGTTTATCGGCATATTTACCATATTGTGACTTGTTAATCATATCTTGTTTATGTTCAATTCTTACACCTATAGAAAATACTTTCTTACTCATATCAATTTTTTTATCATTCAGCATTTCAAAAGTATCTCTAGCACTATGACCTATGGCAAGTATTGCAAAATCTGTTTCTAATTCATATTCTTCATTTTTTATCATATCTAATACTTTTAAAGAGAATAATTTGCCATTTTTTTCAGTATAATCTATAACTTTATTATCAAATCTATATTCTCCACCTAATCTTATTACTTTATTTCTAATATTTTCAACGATTTTAACTAATTCATCTGTACCTAAATGTGGTTTAGATATATATGATATAGATTCATCTGCACCTGCTTCAATTAGTTCTTCTACTACTTTTTTTATTCTTACATTATGAGTATTAGTAGTTAGTTTACCATCTGAAAAAGTTCCAGCTCCACCTTCACCATATTGTACATTTGATTCTTCTTTTAACTTACCTGTCTCAAAAAAAGTATAAACATCTTCCACTCTTTCTTTAACAGCTTTTCCTCTTTCAAGTACTATAGGGTTAAGATTTGCTTGTGCAAGTATTAAAGCCGCAAGCATACCTGCAGGTCCTGTACCTATAACAACAGGTCTTTTCCCAGTATATCCATCTACTACTTCTTGAGGATAAATATATTCTTCTACTATAGAAACATTTTTATATTCTTCAATATTCTCATATACATTTTGATTACTATCAAAATCTATAGTATAAACATATTTTATATTATTTTTATTCCTAGCATCTATTGCTTTACCAGTAATTTTCAAATCTAAGATTTCATTATTTTTTAAAATTAACTTCATTTCCCTTTTTATGTCTTCGATATTATGATCTATATCTACTTTAATATTTGTTATTCTTAACATTTTTCTCCCCTAAATATTTTTTCCTACATGCATACCTGATATGAAGCACCATGTTAGATTATATCCTCCACAATCTCCAAAAACATCTAGAACTTCTCCTGTGAAATATAATCCTGGAACTAATTTTGATTCTAACGAATAATTATCTACCTCATTCATCCTAATTCCACCTGCCGTTACCTGTGCATTAGCAAATCCGGTCGTATCATAAACTTTAAATACAAATTTCTTTAATCTCTCTACTAATTTTTCTATTATTTCATCTTCAAGTTCTAAAACTTTAAAATTAAGTTTTTCTATACCTACACTCTTTAATAAATATCCTGCAAACTTTTTATTTACTAAACCATTTAAATAATATTCAATTTCTAAATACCCCAAATCTTTTCTTCTTGTATAAAGTAAACTTCTCAACTCATCTTCACTATACATAGGCAAGAAGTCTACATGCCAATAAAGATCTTCCATATTATTTAATGCGGCTAAATATGATAAATTAAAAATACATGGTCCAGATACACCATAAGCTGTAAATAACAGTTCATTTTCATCACTTCTTAAAAATTCATTGTTTTTATATACACTTAATTTTACTTTCTGCTTAACACCTTCTAATCCTTTAGCATATTTTTTATCTACTTTAAGTTGTACTAAAACAGGGTAAATTTCAGTTCTACTATGACCCATTTTTGCAGCTAAGTCATAACCACTTCCATTACTTCCTAATTCTGGATAAGAAATACCTCCTGCAGCAATTACTAATTTATCAACTGCTACTGTTTCATTTTCTTGACTAGTTACATTAAATACTCCATTTTTCTTTCTTATTTTACTTACATCAAAATTAAGTTTAACTTCAATATTTTTTATACTTTCTAACTTGAACCTTAATGCATCTACAATAGATGATGCTTGATAAGAAAGCGGATAAACTTTACCAAATTTTTCAATCTTATATTCTATACCTAACTTTTTAAAGAAATCCAACACATCTTGATAAGAATATTCATTAAATATTCTTTCTTCTATTTTCTCTTCAATAGCAAAATAATTTTTATATCCAGCATTGATATTAGTAAAATTACATGTTCCATTTCCTGTAACTAATACTTTCTTTAACATTCTATCTTTTCTTTCAAATATTACAACATCATGACCTCTTTGTGCAGCATAAATTGCACATAAGACTCCAGAAGCCCCTGCTCCAACTATTCCTATTCTCATTTATTCTGCTCTCTTTCTTTTTGTTGTTTTAATTGATCTCTTAATGCAAATATACAACCACAGTAACATTGTCTATAAACATCATATTCGCTGCACATCTCTATACTTCTCTTATATCCATTATTTTTCTTAAAATCCGATGGTAAATATTTTACGTTATATATTTCTTGCACTTCAAAACCTAATTCATTTATTAATTTAGAATTCTTTTTAGGTGATAAAGTAATTGCAGAACCAAAGTAATCAAACTCAAGTTCTTTAGCATATTTTGCAACTATATCTAGTCTCATTTGAAAACAAGTTACACATCTATTTCCACCTTCTGGCTCATATTCTTGCCCCTTAGTTAATTCTAAAAAATGTTTAGGATTGTATTCATCCTCTATATACCCAACTTTATTACCAGTTTTTTCATTAAAATCATTTATGAATTTTTGCTGTACTTCACTTCTTTTTATATATTCTTGTTTAGGATGTATATTAGAATTTGCAAAAAGTATTGTAACATCTGCATATTGACATAAAAATTCTAAAGTATATGTTGAACAAGGTGCACAACAACTATGTAATAAAATTTTAGGTCTTTTATCTAAACTTTTCCATTTTTTTATCAATTTTTCAAGTATAGTATGATAATTAATAACTTGATTTTTATTCATTGAAGATAAAATAGATAATGCATCATCAAATTCATTTTCGGTAATAAAGCTATTATCTTTTATCAAATCAAAAAGTTTATCATTTTTACTTTGATTTTCTTTCATATCCTTTTTTAGTTTTTCATATATTTCTCTAAGATCTTTATTTTCCATAAATATATATTATCTATTTCCTTTCAATTAATATATACATTATACAATAAAAGAAGCAATTTTAAAAGAAAAAATAGGCTTTCGCCTATTCATTTCCTTTATTTTTATATTTTTGATAATGTTCAAATTCTTTTAATATACTTTCTTTCTTTTCTTCAGTTATTTCTCTATTCTCAAGCATTATATCTAAAATTTCTTTTAGTTTATCAATTTCTTGAGTACCAAAATATATATTCAGTAAAGCTGAATGAACCATTGCATTACCTTCTCTTTTAGCTTTAACCAAATATCTTTCTGCATATTCTATTAGATTCTCAGAAGCCATTTTCATACCTAGATCAAAACTTGAAATTCCCATATTTTCAAGTTTATTTAAGTACATCTCTACATCTTCTTTTTTATCTAAGAAATGGGCATATTTAATTAAATCTATAATTAAACCTGCATCAACATTACTAATTTTTTCTATTTTAATTAATGTTTCATATGCTTTTTCATACTCAGCATTTGCTGCATAAAGCTTTTGTATTCCTTCTAATATATATATAGGAGTATCATTTTTGATACTTAATGCTTTTTCAAGATATTCTAATGATTTAGTTCTATTTCCTTGAGAAAGTTCATAATTAGCATATCCTATATATCCTAATTGCCTATTATCATTATTTTTTGTTTGTAACAACAAGTCAAAATATCTTTTTGCAGAATCATATTTACTATTTTCTAAATATGTCATTGCCAGTAAATTGTATAATTTACCTTTTTCTATTTCAGATAATTTATTTATTACTGTTCTATTTAGTTTTTGTAATTTAGTTTCTTCATTATTAATTTCATACAAATATATTAAATTAGATAAAAAAGGTAATTCTTGATATGACGTTCTTCTATTTAATATTTCAGTTTGATTTATAGCTTCTTTCATATCACCTTCTTCCATAGCAATTGAAAGAAGATATTGATTAGCTTTTATTACTGAAAAAGTTCTTGTTTCTGTATTTTCAGATAATCTTCTATAATACTGTTTTGCTTTTTCAATATTATTCTCTCTATGGTAAATATTTGCAAGATAATAAATTGCAGAATCTATAAATCTTTTTTCTTGAATACTTTCAGATTTTTTTTCAACTAAAGTATGTAATATTTTTTTGGCATCTTCAAACTTATTTTGAGTTATTAGATTTAAAGATTTTTCTAAATCAGTTTTAATGTTTGCATTTAATAAAACTGAAAAAGAAAAAAACAAACATATTAACAGTTTTCTCATAATCCTACCTTACTTATTTTCTTAATTCTTCAACTATTTCTGTTTTTGATTTAGTCTTATCATCTATTACTTTTATTATTTTAGCTGGCATTCCTGCTACTACTACACCACTTGGTACATTTTCAGTAACTACTGCACCTGCTGCTACTACAGAGTTAGCACAAACTCTTACTCCTTCAAGTACTACAGCATTAGCTCCAATTACAACATTATCTTCTATAACTACTGGATCTGCTGAAGGTGGCTCAATAACACCTGCAAGAACTGTTCCTGCTCCTATATGACAGTTTTTACCTACAGTTGCTCTTCCTCCTAGTACTGCATTCATATCTATCATTGTACCTTCACCAATTTTAGCACCTATATTAATTACTGCTCCCATCATAATTACAGCTTTAGGTTCAATTATTACTTTATCTCTAATTATTGCCCCTGGTTCAATTCTAGCATCTATGTCCTTAATATCTAACATAGGAACAGCTGAATTACGTCTATCATTTTCTAAATGATAATTTTTTAAATCATTCTCTTTAATTATTCTTTCAACTTCATCCCAGTTTCCAATTATTATTTTAGTTTCTTTACCTATAACTTTAACATCATATTCACCTTTTATTTCTTCATCTGTATAAAGTTTAACCGGTGTTTTTCTTGTTGAATTAGCAATAAAGCTAATGATTTCTTTTGATCTTTCTAACTCTGTCATATACGTATACTCCTCTTATTTTACTACTTTCATACTAACATAAATTAACGTAAAATACAATTAGATTTACCTTATAAAAAAGCCGTTTTAAAAACGGCTCTTAATTATAGATTTTCATCATTTATAGTTGCTAAGAATTCTTTTACTGGCGGAATAATTTTAGCTATACTTCCACTTTCAAATGGATTATCAAGTTTAACATCTTCTAATAATCCTAAGAATGTTTTTGACCCTCCAAGATTACATAATCTCATATATTTTTCCCAAGCTAATTCTCTATCTTCTCCACTTAATTTCCACATTTGAAGTGCAATTACTTGAGCTAAAGTATAATCTATATAATAAAATGGAATTTCAAATATATGAGCTTGTTTGAACCAGAATAACCCTTTTTCATATGATTCTATACCATCATAATCTCTTGTAGGTAAGTATTCTTTTTCAAATTCTAGCCATTTCATTCTTCTTTCTTCTGGAGTAACATTTGGATTTTCATACACATAGTGTTGGAATTCATCTACTAAAGCACCATAAGGTATAAAGATGAAAGCTCCACTTAAGTGATGATATTTGAATTTATCTATATCTTCTTTAAAGAATGATTCCATCCATGGCCAAGTTAAGAACTCCATACTCATAGAATGAATTTCTGCTGATTCTGATGTTGGCCAGAAATAAGTTGATATATCAACATTTCTCATTGTTTGATATGATTGAAATGCATGCCCTGCTTCGTGTGTTAACACTTCAACGTCATGTGCTGTTCCATTAAAGTTTGCAAAGATAAATGGCATTTTGTATGCATCAAGTGATGTACAATATCCTCCACCTTGTTTTCCTTTTTTACTATCTAAATCAAGTAATTCTTGTTCTACCATTTTAGAGAAGAATTCATGAGTTTCAGGTGATAATTCTTTATACATAGTCTTAGCTTTATCAACCATCCATTCTCTATCTCCTTTAGGAGTAGGATTTCCAGTTAAGAAAGACATACCTTCATCATAATATTTAAGTTTATCAACTTTAATTCTTTTTTCTTGTCTTTTTCTTAATTCAACATATAAAGGTACAACACTTTCTCTAATTTGTTTTCTGTAATTTGCAACATCTTCTGCATTGTAATCAAGTCTACCCATTCTTAAGTATCCAAGTTCAACAAAGTTTTTGTATCCTAATTTTTTAGCAATTTTATCTCTTACTTTAACTAAAGAATCATATATTCTATCATATTCAGATAAGTTATCTTCAAAGAATTTACCTACTGCAATAACAGCTTCTTTTCTAACTTGTCTATCTATATTTTGAGTATATGGAACCATTTCAGAAAGATTTCTTTCTTCTCCATTAAACATAATTTTAGCACTTGAAGTTAATTTTACATATTCTGTAACTAATTTATTTTCTTCTTGTAAATCTTCAATAATTTCATTACTGAATGTTTTTAAATCTAAATCTATTTTTTGGAATGCAAGTTTACCAAATTTTTCTTCAAGTTCTGGTCTAAATTTAGAATTTGCAAAAGCTATTCCTATAGCATTAGTAAATTCAGAAACTAAAGGTAAGTTTTCATCATAAAATTCTTTTTCTACTGAATAATATTCATCTGTAGTATCAATAGTATTTCTAACATATGCTAATGAATAATTAGTAGAAAAGTCCATATTAATTTTATCTAATTCATAATAAAGTTCTATTGCTTTTTCAGCTGTTTCTGCATTTTCTACTTCTTCTTTAATTCTCATAAATGTATTTTTTAATTCTTCTATATTTACTCTTTTGTATTCAAAATCCTTAAAAACCATTTTATACCTCCTATTTTTTATTTATATATATTTTATCACAATTTATACATATTTTCTACAAGTTATCCTAAAAAAACTACAACTTATCCACATTCTATTGTTAAAAAGATAAACATAATGTATACTAGCTTTAGAAAGAGAGGTAAAGATGATAATAAAAGTAAATTTAGAAGAAACAATAGAAGAAACAACAGTTAATATACATGCTAAAAAAATTGATGAAGAGGTTGAAAATATCATCAAAATACTAGAATCAACTAAATTTAAAAAATTTATAGGCAGTAAAGATGACAAAAAATACCTAATAGAAAAAGATGATGTAATAAGGTTTTATGCTCAAGATAAAAAAGTTTATCTAACAACTAAAAAAGAGGAATATGTAGTGAAGTATAAGATGTATGAATTAGAGGAAATATTAAATCCAAAAGAATTTATTAGAATTTCTAACTCAGAAATCATAGCAATAAATGAAATAAAAAAATTAGATTTAAACTTCTTTGGAAGTATACAACTTGAAACAAAAACAGGTATTACTACTACTGTTTCAAGATCATATTTAAAAAACTTTAAACATACATTAGGAATATAGGAGGAGAATTATGAAAAAAATATTTAACAGTGCATTTTGGGGTGCTTTATCAGGTATAGGAATAGGAACTATAGTTTCTATGATATTTTCAATATTATCAAATACAGGAAAATTTACTTTTTCTAGCCCAGAATTTATATCAAAGTTTTCAAATGAAATTACAGCATCAACAGTTTCAATAATATTATTTGCAATCATTGGACTAGTTTCTTCAGTTTCATCTAATATTTATGAAATAGACACTTGCTCATTACCTAAAAAAATCTTTATACATTTTATAATAATATTCATTACAGTTTCGGCAGTTGGATATTATTCAATGTGGTTTAAGACTAGTTCTCTATTATCTTTCTTAATAACATTTACAATCATATATTTAATAATTTCATCTATATCATATTTTACAACTAAAAAAGAAATAGATGAAATTAACAAAAAATTTAAATAGGGGATGAACATGAAAATAATAATAACAATTTTAAAAAGAATATTCTTAATTATTTTAATAATATTTACAATAATATTTCTATTAAGAATGTATAATAACTATAAATACAAAGATACTTTAGAACGTGTAAATTTAGAAGAAATGTATAATAAATCTATAGAAAATGTAACAATTAAAAAAGTAGATTTTAAAACTTTCCAAGGTTTTCATCTTTCACCTAATGAAAAAAAATCCAAAGGGCTTGTAATTACCTATGGTGGTTCTGAAGGAAGTCCTAATTTATGGGAAGCTGAAAGAATTGCAAAAGAAGGATATGAAGTACTTGCAGTATTTATGTTCGGACAAAAAAATCAACAAAAAACTTTAGTTAATATACCACTTGAACAATTTGAAGATGTATTAGAATATATTAAAGAAAATAAAATGGATAATAAAGTTCTTACAGTATTAGGATCTTCAAAAGGAGCAGAATATGCACTAAATCTAGCTACTAAATATGAAGAAATTTCAAATTTAATACTTCTTGCACCTGCTGCATATAACTTTTCAGGGCTTGACTTCCAAAAAAAAGGTTCATCTTGGACATATAAAGGAGAAGAACTTCCATATATAGATACACAAAAAGTTTCTTTCTCAGTTATACTAAAAGATATAATAATCCCTAACATTATAGGTTTACCTTTTTCTTTTACTACTCTATATAATAAAGCTATAGAAGAAGATATGGATGCCTCTTCAAAATTAATCCCAATTAAAGATCTTAAAACTAACATGTTAGTAATAGCTGGTGAAGATGATAAATTATGGGATAGTTATCATATGGCATTAAAAATTAAAGAAGAAAATCCAAATGTAATTTTAAAGACATATAAAAATGCAGGACATATATTTAGTGGTAATGGGATAATAAATATGGGAAATATGAAACTAAGAACTGGTGGTAATAGTATAGATAATGAAAATGCAGAAAAAGATAAAGTTAAAGTTATTTCTGAATTTCTAAAAACTCATCATAATAAATAAGTAAGAAAACCTAAATTTAGTAAATCTAATTTTAGGTTTTTTATTGTAATAAATTTCTCGTAGTGATATAATGATTAGGTATAAATTATTAGGAGTTGATTACATGAATAAATATATATTTTTTATCTATTCAAGGATAAAAGTCAGAACAGCTTACTGGTCAAGATATTTAATTTCAATTTTTTCTGCATATATAGAAATGATAGCAATACTATGTATATGGTTTGCTGTATTTAAAAATTCAAATCAAAATATAGGTGGATATAGCATAGATGAAATGATGATGTATTTAATATTATCTTTTTCATTACTTATGATAATAAGACAAGGAGTATCAAATACTGTTTCAAAAGATGTATCAAGTGGAGATATAGCAATATATTTTATCAAACCTATATCATATATAAACAAATTAATATTTGAATCTATAGGTGATATGTTATTTAATTTTACATATCTAATACCAGCCTTACTTTTTTCTATAATCTATTTTAATGTTATTGATTTTAGTTTAAAAAGAACAATATTTTTCCTAATCTCCATAGCTTTAGGATCAATAATATATTTTTTACTTGATTTTATGGTAGGTCTTTTTGCTTTTTTTGTAAACTATATCTGGGGTCTATTATTAATCAAAGATGCTATATTTAGATTTGTTTCAGGTGAATTATTCCCTCTATCTTTTCTTCCAAAAAGTATAGAAACAATCTTTTCATACTTACCATTTAACTATTTAACTTATAAACCTATATTGATAATATTTAATAAGGTTAGTGAAAAAGAAATGTTAAATATAATAGTTTTACAAATCATTTGGATTATTATACTATCTTTAATTGCAAAATACATTTGGTCTAGAGCAAATAAAAGATTAAGTATAAATGGAGGTTAAAATGAAATATCTTAGACTGTATTTACTTAGAATGAAGTATTCTTTCAAAATACTATTAAATTCAATGAGTAATTTTATTATAGGATTCCTAGGTTTCCTATTTATACAATTATCAGCAATAATATTTATTAATATTACTTTTTCTAAAATACCAACTATTGAAGGTTATTCTTTTTATCAAATCATGACACTATATGGTTTTTCTCAAATATCAAAAGGACTTGATCATTTTTATTCAGATTATTTATGGATGCTTTCAGTAAGTTCTATTGCTAGAGGGGAATATGATAAATTTATGATAAGACCTGTAAATACTTTCTTTCAAGTTATTATAGAAAGAGTGCAATTTGATGCAATGGGAGAAATTTTTGTAGGAATATTAATATACATATATGGTATAAAAGGATTAGGAATACCTTTATCATTTAGATTAATATTTTTATCAATATTTTTCATAGTTATAGGAACAATAATATATACAGCTTTAAAAACTATAGCAGCATCTTATGCATTTAAAGTTAAAGATAGTTATTTCTTATTAAAAGCTATATATTCATTTTCAGAATTTACTAAATACCCTATAGCTGTTTATCCAATATTTTTACAAATTGCCTTAACATATATATTAGCATTTGCAATAACTGCAAATTACCCTATAGATATTTTACTTTTTGGAGATAATCTATCTATATATTTTAAAATAATAACAGTAACATTAGTTATTGTAATTATTGCTATCATTTGTTGGAAGAAAGGAGAAAAAGCTTATGAAAGTGCAGGAGCCTAGTATTATTAAAGTAGAAAATCTTTGTAAAGATTTTACTGTGTATAAAAGAACCGGACTATTTAAAAGATCAAAAAGTATAGTAAGAGTTGTAAATTCAATAAACTTCGAAATTGAGGAAGGTGAAGTAGTAGGTTTTCTTGGTCCTAATGGTGCAGGTAAATCAACCACTATAAAAATGATGACAGGGATATTAACTCCAACAGAAGGAAAATGTCTTGTTAATAAGGTTATTCCATATGAAAATAGAGTTAAAAATTCTATGAATATTGGAGCTGTTTTTGGCCAAAGAACAGCACTTTGGGTAGATTTATCAGTCGAAGATAACCTATATCTACTAAAAGAAATGTATGGTTTAAGTGATGAAAGATATAAAGAAAGATTCGAGTATTTAAATGAAATATTAAGCGTTACCCATATATTACATAAGCAAGTAAGAACCTTATCTTTAGGACAAAGAATGTTAGCCGATTTAATAGCTTCACTACTACATAGTCCTAAAGTTCTATTTCTTGATGAACCTACTATAGGACTGGATATTATACTTAAAGAAAAGCTATTAAATATTTTAAAAGAAATAAACAAAAAAGAAAAAATCACTATAATTCTTACTACTCATGATATGCGTGATGTTGAAGCATTATGTGATAGGATAATAGTAATTAATCAAGGTACAAAAATATTTGATGATAGCTTAGAGAATCTAAAAAATAATTATGTTAAACACAGATTAATCAAAGCAAGAGTTAGGGATATAGAAAATATTGATATCAACCATATTAAAAATAATGGCATAGTTGATACGTATATTGATGATAATTATTTAAATATTGTAATCGAAAATAATGAAAGTGTTGAAAAAAACACTATTATTGAACTATATAACAACTATGAAGTTGTAAAACTTGAACTAGAAGAAGAAAACATAGATAGTATTATTAAAAGAATATATGAGAAAAAAATAAAAGGTTAAACCTACGTTTAACCTTTTTCTATCTAAGTAAACTATCTTGTAATCTTTTCTTAGTTCCAAGTATATCTTGATCTTCTTTTTTCTTCGCTGCAATAGCTGCTTCAAGTCTTTCTTTCTTGATCATTCTGAATTCTTCTTCATTTTCAGCAATCACAGCCTCCTCTGCCATTACAGTTACATAATTATGATTAACTTCTAAAAATCCACCCCTAATATAGTAAGATCTCTGTTCATCTTTAGTTCTTAAAAGCATTAAACCTTCTCCTAAAGAGCTCATAAAATTAGTATGATTTGGAAGTATACCTATATCTCCTCTTATAGTTCTAACTTTAATAAATTTAGCTTCTTTAGAAAGATATTCTATCTTTTCTGGCGTTACTACTTTTAATGTGAAAAATTCTTTTTTTTCCATAATTATTCACCCATTAAATCTTTTGCTTTAGCAACTGCTTCATCAATAGTTCCAACATAAAGGAATGCTTGTTCAGGTAATTCATCATGTTTACCATCTAAAATTTCTTTAAATCCTCTAATTGTTTCACGAAGTGTTACATATTTACCTTTCATTCCTGTAAATTGTTCAGCAACTGAGAATGGTTGAGAGAAGAATCTTTGAATTTTTCTTGCTCTACTTACTATTACTTTATCTTCATCACCTAATTCATCCATACCAAGTATTGCGATAATATCTTGTAATTCTTTATATCTTTGTAATACTTTTACAGTTTCTCTTGCAACTTTATAGTGTTCATTACCAACTATTTCAGCTTCAAGTATTCTTGAAGTTGAAGCAAGTGGATCAACTGCTGGATAAATACCTAATGATGCAATTTGTCTTGATAAAACTGTAGTTGCATCTAAGTGAGAGAATGTTGTAGCTGGGGCTGGGTCAGTTAAGTCATCGGCAGGTACATATACTGCTTGTACTGAAGTAATTGATCCTCTCTTAGTTGAAGTAATTCTTTCTTGAAGTGCTCCCATATCAGTAGCTAGATTTGGTTGATATCCAACTGCTGAAGGCATTCTTCCAAGTAAGGCTGAAACTTCTGATCCAGCTTGTGTAAATCTAAATATATTGTCTATAAATAAAAGTACATTTTGTCCTTCTTTATCTCTAAAATATTCCGCCATAGTTAATGCAGAAAGAGCAACTCTAAGTCTTGCACCAGGTGGTTCATTCATTTGACCATACACTAATGCTGTTTTATTTATAACTCCACTTTCTCTCATTTCGTTATAAAGGTCTCTTCCTTCTCTTGTTCTTTCTCCAACACCTGCAAATACTGAAAGTCCTCCATGTCCTTTAGCAATATTATTAATTAATTCTTGAATTAATACAGTTTTTCCAACACCCGCACCACCAAAAAGTCCAATTTTTCCTCCTTTAAGATATGGTGCTAGTAAATCTACTACTTTAATTCCAGTTTCTAATATTTCAGAATGAGTTTCTTGTTCTTCAAATGATGGTGCTTTTTTATGAATAGAATGTCTTTCTTCTGTTCTTATTTCTTCACCATTATCAACTGTTTCTCCTAAAACATTAAAAATTCTACCTAAAGTTTCTTTTCCTACTGGTACTTTAATAGGGTATCCTGTGTCTATTACATCTACACCTCTTTTTAATCCATCTGTAGATGTCATAGCAACTGCTCTAACAACATTATTTCCTAAATGTGCTTGAACTTCTGCAACTATTTTTTTCCCATCTTCATAGTATATTTCTAGGGCATTAAAGATATCTGGTAAGGCATTGTCAAATTTCGCATCTATAACTGGTCCTATAATTTGAACCAATTTACCTTTATTCATCTTATTCCTCCTATTTTATAGCTTGAGAACCACCAACAATTTCTGATAGTTCTTGAGTTATTAGACTTTGTCTAATTCTATTGTATTCTAAAGTTAATTTATTAATAATTTCTGTTGCACTATCACTTGCATTTTTCATAGCAGACATTCTTGCTGAATGTTCACTAGCTGAATTTTCAAGTAAAGCTTGATATAGCTTATTATTTAAAAGTTTAGGTAAGAATTCAACTAATACTTGATTTTCATCAGGTTCAAATATATATGTCTTATCCTTAACATTTTCACTTTCTTTAGATATTTTTAATCCTGTGGGTCTAGAGAATGGTAATATTCTTTCCTCTACTAGATTGTAAGTAATAACAGATACAAATTTTGAATATATTAAATATACTTCATCGTATCTATCTGATAAGTAGAAATCAACTATATCTTCACTCAGTATTTTAGACTTTTGGAACATAGTTTCTGGGATTAATTGTATGTATTCAGCATCAACATTAACATTTCTAGTTTTACAATAATCTCTTGCTTTTCTACCTATAGTAATTACAGAAACATTTTTCCCTTCTTTAGTAAATTTCTTTATCATTCTTTCCATTTTCTTTAATGCATTAGAGTTAAATGATCCACATAAACCTCTATCTGAAGTCATTACAACTATTCCAACATTTTTAACTTCTTTTTTACCTTCAAATAGCATATTATGTCTATTACCCATATGATTAAGTAAATTATACAAAGCATATTCAAGAGACTTTTCATATTCTCTAGTTTTAAAAGTTAGTACTTGAAATTTTTTAAACTTA
The DNA here is from genome assembly GCF_009733925.1 of Streptobacillus canis. NCBI lineage: Bacteria > Fusobacteriati > Fusobacteriota > Fusobacteriia > Fusobacteriales > Leptotrichiaceae > Streptobacillus > Streptobacillus canis. The sequence continues at coordinate 15,907 of NZ_WOEI01000016.1, forward strand.
GTTGAAGAAACAATATTCATAGCACTTGTTATTTGTTTTGAGTTATTAATGCTATTAATTCTAGCTTTAATTTCTTTCATATTAGATGCCATATGTTTCTCCTTTCATTAATGTACATAATCTTTTTTAAATGATTTAATAAAGTCTTCTAATTCTTCTTCTATTTCTTTAGTTATAGTTTTTTCTTTAGCTATTTGTTTTAAAATATCTGAAGTAGAATACATACTTTGTAATAATTCTTCTTCAAAGTTTCTTACATCTTCTACATCTATATCATCAACATAACCATTAGTTACTGCATAGAATGAAACAACTTGTTCTTCAACTGGCATAGGAGAATATTGTTTTTGTTTTAATATTTCCATTATTCTTTCCCCACGATTTAATTGATCACGTGTTGCCTTATCTAAATCCGATCCAAATTGTGCAAATGCTAATAACTCTGTATATTGTGCAAGTTCCATTTTAACTCTACTTGCAACTTGTTTCATAGCTTTTATTTGAGCAGAACCTCCAACCCTTGATACTGAGAACCCTGCATTAATGGCAGGTCTAAATCCAGAGTTAAATAAATCTGTTTCTAAGAATATTTGTCCATCTGTAATTGAAATTACATTTGTAGGTATATATGCTGAGATATCTCCTGCTTGTGTTTCTATAATTGGAAGTGCTGTAATAGAACCTCCTCCTAACTCATCTGAAAGTTTTGCTGCTCTTTCAAGTAATCTTGAATGTAAGTAGAAAACATCTCCAGGATAAGCTTCACGTCCAGGTGGTCTCTTTAATAGTAATGACATTTCTCTATAAGACACAGCATGTTTAGATAAATCGTCATAAATTATTAATACATGTTTTCCTTCTTCCATAAAATACTCAGCCATTGCAACTCCTGCATATGGTGCTAAATATTGAAGTGGTGCAGGTTCACTAGCTGTGGCTGCAACTATAGTTGTATATTCCATAGCTCCTGCTTCTTCTAATTTTCTTTGTATAGATGCAACTGTAGATCTTTTTTGACCTATAGCAACATAAATACAATATATCCCTGTTTCTTTTTGATTAATAATAGTATCTATAGCTATTGCTGTTTTACCCGTTTGTCTATCTCCTATTATTAACTCCCTTTGTCCTCTTCCTATTGGTATCATACCATCTATAGCTTTAATACCTGTTTGTAGTGGTTCAGTTACTGGTTTTCTGTCTATAATCCCTGAAGCTATTCTTTCAACTTGCATATATTTAGATGCTACTATCATACCTTTACCATCTATTGGCTCACCTAAAGCATTAACTACTCTTCCAAGTAATGCTTCTCCAGCAGGTACTTCTGTAATTCTTCCAGTTCCTTTAACTACATCTCCTTCTTTAATACCTCTAGTATCTCCAAGAATAACGGCACCAACAGAATTTTCTTCTAAGTTAAGTACCATACCTGTAGCTCCATTAGGAAATTCTAAAAGTTCTCCAGCCATAGCATCATCTAATCCATAGATTCTTGCAATTCCATCTCCAACTTCTACTACAGTTCCAACACTAGAAACATCAATTTTCATTTTATAATTTTCTATTTCTTGTCTAATTATATTACTAATCTCTTCTGGTTTGATTTTCAAAAAAAACACCTCCTCAATTTAACGTCTTAATTCTTTAATTTGAGTTTTAATCGAACCATCAATTACTTCATCATTTATTTTAATAATTCCTCCACCTATTAACTCTTTATCGACTTTAAAATGAATAACTACTTTTTTTTGTTTCATGTCTTCTAATTTCTTTTTAAGTCTTTCTTTTTGTTCAGGTGATAATTCTTTAGGAAATATAGCTGTAACTATTAATTTATTATGAGCATCATAGTAAATTTTACTATATTGTTCATTTATTTCTTTAATATGTAGCAATCTATCTTTTTCTATTAAATAATCTAAAATATCTAACGGTTCATTTTTAATATTCTTATATATTCTATTAATTAATACTTTTTTATCTTCTTTATCAATTATTGGATAACTAAGGAATTTTTTAAAGTCTTCATCATACTCTAGATGTTCTAGTATTACATTTAACATTTCAAAAACTTCAAATACTTCATCTTTTTCTTTTGCAATTTGATAAATTGCTTCAGCATATCTCCTTGATACAGAAATATTATCCATATTATTCACCTACTTCATTGATGAATTTATCAATACTCTTATCAATAATTTCTGGATTTGTTTCTATATTCTCTTTAATAATTTTTTCAGCAAGATCTGTAGCCATTTGACTCATTTCTTTTTGTAATTGTTCTTTAATATTTTCTCTTAATTTTAACACATCTGCTTCAGCACGCATTATCATTCTATCACGTGTAAGAGTTGCATTATCAATTATTTGTTCTTTTCTTTCATCAGCTTGTCTTTCGGCTTTAATGATAATATCATTAGCACGTCTTTTAGCTTCTTTTCTTAATTTTTCATAATTTTGTTTTTGTTCTTCTAATTTTTCTCTCTCTTCTTTTACTAATTCAAGTTCTTTTAAAGCTATTTTCTTTCTATCTTCTATTACTTTTCCTATTTTTTGGTAGAAATATTTATGGAAAACATATACTAAAATGAAGAAATTTATTATTTGAACTATCATCAGTATATCAATAGTAATTAAATTGTTATTTTGTTCCATCACTTTCCACCTTTATTATCCTTTTATTAAAGCTAAGATTAGTGCTATGATTAAAGCAAAGATCCCTGTAGACTCTGTAATCGCACACCCTATGAATAATGTTGCCATTACATCATTTTTTGCTTCTGGTTGTCTTGCTACAGCTTCTACTGCTGCTGCAGTTGCTAGTCCTTGTCCAAGTCCTGCTCCTATCCCTCCACATGCTGCTATTCCAGCTCCTAATAACGCTGCTGCTTTGATTATTGATGCATCCATTTTTTATATCCTCCTATTATTATTCTTCTTCCTCTTCTTCCCCTATTAACATCTGCTTAATATATACAGATGATAATACAGTAAATACAAATGCCTGTAAGATTCCTATAAAGAAATCTAAATAAACTTGTAATACATTTGGCCATCCAACTGCAAAACTGAAACTTCCCTTAAATACATTATGTGTTAAAGTTGGGAATATATCTTGCACAGTTAGTCCATATACTAATGCCATAATTACTAGTCCTGCAAACATATTTCCAAAAAGTCTCATTGAGATGTTTATTGGTTTTGCAAACTCTCCAATTATATTTATTGGTAACATGAACACGAATGGTTGTGAAAGTTCTTTTATAAATCCTAAAACTCCCATTCTATAAATAGCTGCTCCAATAAATATCACAAAAACTACTACTGCTAATCCTACTGTTGTATTCATATCAGCTGTTGCAGTTCTAAAGAAAGGTTTAATTAGTAAACCATGTTCTGTTCTTTTCCACATTATTACAAATGGAAATAAAAACATTGATACATTAAGTAATAATATCATAGAAAATAAAGCTGAGAAGAATCCAGCAAATTTTTCTTTATATTTTCCTAATCCTTCCAAGAAATTATTGTTAATAAAATTATAATATTCCTCAAGGACTAATTGGAAAAAACCAGGATTTTCTACACTAATTTTTCTAGTTCCTAAAATTAATATTAGGATAATTACTATCATTATTGCCCATGTATTCATAATAGTCTGATTAATATTCAATACATATTTACCTATTGGAATAGTAAAGAATATTTCAGGAGGTTCTATTATTGCATGTGGTTTTTCAAACACTACTGGAAATACTGTTGAGATAACCGCAAGAAATAAATTGACTACAACAAGCATTAATAATAATATTCCTACCCATTTTAATAAATTATTCTTCTTTGACAAATGTATCAACTCCTTTCTTTAAATTTAAAATTTCAAAAAATTTATACCTTGTAGCATTAGTCTAAATGATAAAAATCCAAAACCACATGAAAGTATTGGATATACTGGATCTACATTAAAAAATCTAATACTTATCTTATATACAAAATAAAGAGCCAATATATATATACCGTACCTTTTCGTAGAGTCGATAAACATTGTGGCCCTATTTCCTTTTAAATATACTATTTTATGTACTGTATAAAGTAACATTAAATTTGATATTATAGATATAAATATTCCAAAAGATAAAGATAATACTACTATATTCATTTTTACTAAACCTAGTATAAAAGTTATGATTGAAACTATAGATAATACTTTAATTATTCTTTTTATATTTTCATCAATATCTCTAAACATAGTACTACTCCTTAAATCTTACTTATATTTCATAATACCACTTTGATTTATCTAAGTCAATATTTTTTTGATTTACTTTTTATACTTTTTTTACTTAAAATTTAACAAAATATAAAAAGCATATATAAAAATATATGCTTTTATTTCTATCCGTTTATTATATTTAATGAAACAAATCCTCCAAGAGCTTTAAAACATTTCATATAATCAACTTTATCTAAATTTAAACCTAGAATTTGTTCTTTTTTTGCTTCTAAACTTAAGAATACAAGTTTATCATTTAATCCAGTAGTTGGATTAATATTATCTAGTATTCCATCAAATATTATTTTATCTAACATATTTTTATCGTTTCTAAATACTAAATCTATTACACCTAACACTGTTCCATATATTAATTCTGAATAAGCATCTTTTAAACCTTTGTCACTAATATATGTTCTCGTATAATCTTTCTTTGTAGCTACATATGTAACATTTTTTAAAGTTGGAATAACATCACTATTAGGTAAAATATAATTAATAGTTAATGTTTTACCTGTCTCATTATATATTACTTCAAAATCCCATCCCATATCTATAGGGTAATCAATATTATCTAATAATAATTCAAAATATTTTTCTATTCCTTCTTTTTCACCATTAATAAATTTTTGATTTAATGTTTCTAAATCATTATTATATTTTACTCTATCTTCTTCAAACTCTACTTTTTTTCTTTCCCAGTTTTGAACTTCTTTATTCTAGTTTTCTAATAATTTTTCATTTCTTTGTTTGATCACTGAAACAGAGCTTTCCCATCTTTTTAGACTTTCTTCATATTCTGCCTTATTTTTCGTTTCAAAAGATGAAAATAGTTTACCTATAAAGCTAGATTGATATTCTGGTTTAGGTGGAATTAATTCTAATATTGGTTCAATTGGTTTTTCAATATTAAAATCTACATCATTAGTGTCTGTCAAAATATTTACATCATTTTCAAGCTCTAATTCAGCATGTATTCTCATCAATCTTTCTCTTAATTCTATTGCTTCATTTTTTTCAACTTCTGCTGCACCCTTAAAATTATTAATTTGTTGTTTTTGAGCAGCTTTTTGCATTGCTTTCATTTCTCTCTTTTGTTTTTTTTCCATTCTTTTACTTTCCCTTTGAATGGTTCAATCCTTTGAACATCTCTTATCATTCCAAAAATTCCACTACTTCTTGCCATTACTCCTCCTTATTTTTTAGGAAACCAGGGTAATACCCTATTTACTTTATTCATATACTCCAAATACTCTGCTCCAAATTTTTCCAATAACCATTTTTCTTCAGTATTTTTAACTAGTACTGTTAAAAAAACATAGAAAATAACAAGAAATATCAATAATATATAATTATTAAGCCACATGAATACTGTAGTAAATATAAATAAAAATGCTGAATATATTGGATTCCTTACTATTGAATAGATTCCATTTGTAAGTAGAACTTCTCTTGATATCTTTTCAGTAATCTTTTGTACTAATACTGCATATACCCATAATATTATACCACTAATTATGAAAAAAATACCTAAAATATTAAAAAATATTTTTTCCATACCCATATTACCATAAGTTATATAACCAAAAACTTTAAATATGATCATAAACAAAGTAACAATAAAACAAAAAATTACATAAAATGGTCCTATTCCAAATATTGGTAATTTCATATTTATCACCTCAAAAAAAAGTGTAAGAACATGTCTTACACTTTATATATTATTCAAAATGTGTTTCTTTTTTTAGTGTAGGGAACATAATAACATCTCTTATAGATGATGAGTTAGTAAGTAACATTACTAATCTGTCTATTCCTATTCCTAATCCTCCAGCAGGTGGCATTCCATATTCTAATGCTCTGATGTAGTCAAGATCCATTTCTGTAGCCTCATCATCACCATTTTCTTTTGCTCTAACTTGGTCTTCGAATCTTTCTTTTTGATCTTTAGGATCATTTAATTCTGAATAAGCATTTCCATATTCTCTTCCAGTAATGAATAATTCAAATCTATCAACCCATTCAGTTTCACCTTTAGAGTTTTTAGAAAGAGGTGAAATTTCTTTTGGATAATCTGTTACAAATGTTGGATTAACTATAGTATGCTCAACTTTTTCTTCAAAAAGTAAGTTTAAAATACCAAATTTAGTATATGTTTTATCTTTATCTAAATGTATACCTAATCCTTTTGCAAATTCTATTGCAGATTCATCTGTAGTATTTTCGTCCATAACAAATCCTGTATGCTCTTTAACTATTTCTCTCATAGTTACTCTTCTCCAAGGTTTTGCCATGTTTATCATTTTATCTTCATAAGGTATTTCATATGTTCCATATAAATGATATGTTAATGAAGAAATTAAATCTTCAGTAATATTCATCATATCATTGAAATCTCCATATGCTTGGTATAATTCCATCATAGTAAATTCAGGATTATGTTTAATAGATACCCCTTCATTTCTAAAGTTTCTATTGATTTCAAATACTTTTTCAAATCCTCCAACTAATAATCTCTTTAAGTATAATTCTGGAGCTATTCTTAAATACATATCCATATCTAAAGCGTTATGGTGTGTTGCAAATGGCCTAGCATTTGCCCCTCCTAAAATTGGGTGTAACATAGGAGTTTCAACTTCAGTAAATCCTTTTTTCTCTAAATATGTTCTAAAATATCTAATAATTTCAAATCTTTTTTTCATTGTATCCATTACTTCAGGATTCATAACTAAATCCACATATCTTTGTCTATAACGCATTTCAATGTTTTGAAGTCCTGAGAACTTATCTGGTAATGGTCTAATATTTTTAGATAAAATTTCTAAGTGTGTTGCCTTGATTGTTAATTCTCCTGTTTGAGTACGGAATAATTTACCTACTACTCCAACAAAATCTCCAGTTGCAAGTCTTTTGAATGTTTCGTATTCTTCTTCACCTATTTCATCTTTTTTAGCATATATTTGAATTTTTCCAGTTGGATCTTGTATATGTGCAAATCCATTTTTCCCTATTCTTCTATATGATACTATTCTTCCTGCAGTTTGAAATTCTTTTTCTGAAGTTTCATCAAAAGTTAATATAGTTCCAACTTCGTCTTTTTTATCGAAGTGTCTACCATATGGCTCTATTCCTAAAGCTTTTAATTCTTCAACTTTTCTATATTTTTCTTTCATTACAAAGGTTTCATTTACTGCATGTTCTTTATTTTCCATTTAGACTTCCTCCTATAAGTTTATTTTAACTTCATAACTTGAAATTAAATTTTCTACATCTCTATCATTATATATATTATACATTAATTTTATATTATTATCTACTTTAATAATACTTTTTGTTAAAATATATACTTGCATTTCTAAAGTATTCATTTTAATTATAGATTTCGTTAATCTACCTTCTACATATTTATGTAGGTATTCTATTCCCCCTTTTTTCTCTAATAATATTTCTTTATCATTAAAGGTCCAAATATAACTTTCCCCATTATATACATAACTTAATTTATTTTCTGTATATTTATAATTTACATTTTTAATTGTCATAACTTCATTTGTAAAGTTATCTTTTATTTCTATATACATAATATATCCTAATCTTCATCATCAAATAAATCATCAAGGAAAGTATCTATATCCTCATCATCTTCATCTGAATAATCATTTAGTAATTCCATATCATCTTCAATGAAATTATCTTCAACTAGGCCGTTATCATCATTGAATGAAGAATCAAAATCACTATATTCATTTTCTTCATACCATTCAAATCCTTTTTCATCCATTTTATATGATTCTTCTTGATAATTATCAAGTATACTTTCTTCTTCATCTTCATCTTCTACTAAAATTAATTCATCATCTTCATAAAAGAATACTTTCTTTATTCCATATTCATTCTCACAAATTAAGTATTCAACACCTGCATATGGAAATTCTCCAACACATGTAAAATACTCAATACTATCATTTACATCAAACTCAAATTCGTCACCTATCGTGTACATTCAAACTCCTCCTATTTATGATACTTTATATTATTTTCTATACAAATACTTCTATAAATTTGCTCTATAAGTATTAGTCTCATTAATTGATGTGGAAATGTCATTTTAGAAAAACTTAACTTATAGTCTGCTAATGCTCTAACTTCTTCATTAAAGCCATTAGACCCACCTATAATAAAATTAATTTCACTATAGTTTAATTTTAAATTAGTTATTTTTTCTGCTAATTTTTCACTAGATATATTTTCACCCTTAATATCTAATAGTATATTATACCCTGAATTTTTATTTATGGTATCAACAATTAATTTTGATTCTTTACTTATTGCTAAACTAATATTACTATCTGCTTCTTCTTTAAGTTCAATTATGTTTAATTTAATATATTTTGATAGTCTTTTTGAGAATTCATCAATACCATCAATTATGTATTTTTCCTTTATTTTACCAACACAAATTATATTAACTTTCAACATTATAATTCCCCCTCAACTAAAGTTATATATCATATCTTAGGCAAAATGTCAAGTTATTTTACACGTCCAAACATTTTGTCTAAATCATATTTAGAAATTTTTGATATTATTGGTCTTCCATGAGGGCATGTATACTTACCAACTTCATGTAATCTTCTAACCATATTTTGCATTTCATTCATTGTTAATTTTTGTCCTGCTTTTATTGCTCCTCGACAAGACATTGAGATTATTATTTTTTCTCTAATATCCCCAACCTTATTCTTATTCTTTAAATCATTTAAAATATTATCTAATATATTTGTTATACTTTCTCTAAAATTAAAATTAGGTACTGCTCTAAGAGCAATTTGATTATTTGATATTTCATCTATTTCAAATCCTAATTTTTCAAATACTTCAATATTATTAAATATGATATCTTTATCAATAGGAGTAATATCTATTACTTCAGGTAGTAATAGTATCTGTGAACTAATTTCTTTTTTTTCAAAACTTGACATTAATTCTTCATAAAGCAATCTTTCATGTATAATATGTTGATCATATATTTCAAGATTATCATCTCTATTTACTAATATATATGTATCAAAAATTTGTCCTAAAACTTCATAATATTTTTCTTCTCCTTCTTTTTTTTCAAAGAAAGGTTTTAAATACTCATTTTTAGGTTTTTCTTCAATAATTTTTTCTTCATCTTCTTCATAAAATGGATTTTCATATATTAATTTTGTTTCTTTTACTTCCATTTCTTTATTGTCTTTAAATATTGGTACAAAAGGTTTACTCTCAACTTCTTCTTTTGTAAATAGATTTAAAGGAATATATTCTGACTCTATTTTATCTTTTTGTTCTTCTTCAACTTTTGGTTTTAAAGTTGGTTGCCAAGCTCTTCTATCAAATTCATAGAAGAAATCTTCTATTGATTTTTTTATATCATTATATACTATTTTTTCATCAGAAAATTTTATCATTTTCTTACTTGGATGTACATTCACATCTACTTCATGTGGATTTACATTATACATTAATATTACGAATGGATATTTCCCTTTCATAAGTTTAGTATAGTATGCGTCTATTACTGCTCTATCAAGTAAATTAGATTTAACATATCTACCATTAACATAAGTGTATATATATTCTTTTGAAGATCTTAAAATTTCAACATTTCCTAAATATCCATATTCAAATTTTTCTAGATTTTTAAGAACATTTTTACCAAATAATTCAAAAATCGTACTTTCCATACCATTTCCAGTAGTTTTTAATGTAACTTTCCCTTCTATATATAGGGTAATCGAAACATTTGGATTTGCTAAAGCTTCCTTTAAAACTATATCCTTAATTTTATTATATTCTGTACTTTCTTTTCTTAAAAACTTCTTTCTTGCTGGAGTATTGTAGAATAAATCTCTAATTTCTATTTCTGTACCTGTAGTTCTACTAATACTTTCATATTTTCTAACAACACCAGCATATGCATTTATTATTGTACCTAGTTTTTCATCTTTAGTTTTACTACTCATAGATAATTTTGAAACTGCTGCAATTGAAGCTAAGGCCTCTCCTCTAAAACCGTATGTTCTTAAATTAAAGATATCTTCTTTAGTTGAAATTTTAGATGTTGCATGTCTTTCTATACTAAGTAATACATCCTCTTTACTCATACCTTTTCCATTATCAGCTATCTTTACATATGTTCCGCCATTTAATACTTCTATTTGTATAGATGTTGAATTTGCATCTAAAGAATTTTCAAGTAATTCTTTAATCATACTTGCTGGATTCTCTACTACTTCTCCAGCTGCTATAATGTTTGAGATACTATCATCTAATATTTTAATAATAGCCATATTTATCACTTCTTTCATAGTAATTGTTTTAATAAATAATACCATAAATAATGGAAATAATAAAGTCAATTTTTTTATACTCGACAAATACATCTAATCAGTTATATTATATATCTAATTAGATGTATTAATAGGAGGAATTATTATGAAAAATATTTTATTTATCAATTGTTCATTAAGAAAGGAATCATAAATTATGCAAAAAGTAAATTTGAAGGAAAAGGATACAAATCTGAACAAGTAGATTATTTAGATGTTCCTTTTTATACTGAAGATATTGAGTTCCCTACTCCCGAATCAATAAATAGAATAAGAGAACAATTTAAAAATGCTGATATGATATTTATCGCAACAACTGAATATAACGGAAGTATACCAGGAGTATTTAAAAATTTACTAGATTGGATTTCTCGTCGGTACCTTCGGTGCTCCAGAATTTGTGAAAGGTAAAATGGTCATTATTTCAGGAGCTGCAGGTGCTCACATGCAAAATTAGTATTAAATGATTTAAATGGACTTCTATCACGTATGGGCTTAAAAGTTTTTGAAGAAAAAATTGGTCTTACTTTAGGAGAAGCTTTTGTAACTCGTAAATTCATACTTTCAGAGGAACAAATGGGTAAAATAAATAAAGTTGTAGAAAAATTCTAAATTGATTTTTTTAGAAAATATTGTTATAATGAAAAAGCGAGGATATTCGGAATAGTGATAACATTTTTTTGGGCTTTACTTTTTGGATAAGGGGCTGTCCCTGTTAATGTATGCTTAAGGAAATCACGATCTGACATAGAGCTTTTACGGATCTTATAATACTATAATATATGGCTACCACGTTTTATTTTTAAGGCGACCAATCCACATCACTCCGGTATCTTGGCACCTATTGGAATTACATTGTAATTCCTTTTTTTTACAAAAAAAGACGTAGAATTACCTACGCCCTCTTAATAAATATATTGTTAAATTTAGTAATGCGCTTGTCACAACTGTTGGCATATAATTAAAATACATTGCATAAGTTCTATCTTTATAAGGTATGATAAATAACATAATTACAGCAACCATATTAATAATTAATGGTGGTAAATACAATTTTTTTGTTACCCTATTCATTAGAAATGTTACAAGTAACGATCCTAATATATATAACTTACTATAATACAACCATAATAAAACTATCATTATCCTTTAACTGCTCCCATAGTAACACCTTGAGTAAAGTAGCTTTGGAACATTAGGAATACTATTATCATAGGCATAGATGCAAGTGCTGCCCCTGCCATTAATAATCCATAGTTTAATGAGAACTCTGCTTGTTGAGCCATTGATGCAACTCCTAAAGGTAAAGTTTTCATAACTTCACTATTAGTGAATATTAATTGAGAGAAATAGTCATTCCAGCTTGCAATAAATGTAAATATTGCTAAAGCCCCAACTCCTGGTTTAACTATAGGTAAAACTATAGATAAGAATGTTCTAAACTCTCCACAACCATCAATCTTAGCAGATTCAAGTAATTCATTTGGAACTGAGTGAGAAAATTGTTTCATTAAGAATACTCCAAATGGCCATCCTACTGCTGGTAAGATTAATGCTTGATATGTATCTATCCATCCTAATTCAGTAATGAATTTTAATAATGGAATTAAGATTACTTGTTTTGGTAATGCCATAGCGGCAACGAATACTATAAATATTATATTTACTCCTGGGAAATCTTTCTTAGCTAATGCATATCCAGCAAGAGTTGCAGTAATACAAACTAAAATTGTAGTCATAGTTGAAACAAATACTGAGTTGAAAAACCATCTTGCAGTATTATCAACTAATAATTGTTTATAATTTGCAAGTGTTGGTGATACTGGTATCCATTGTGGTGGTATACTAATTGCAACGTCTTGTAATTTGAAAGATCCTGTTAATATCCAATAAAATGGAAATAAAAAGAATAAAGCAAATACAATTAAAATTATTATTGATATTACACCTAAAGGTGTTGTTTTTTTAACTTCCATACTTTCTCCTAACCTAATTAATCTACATCGTGTGATAAGAATTTAAATTGTAATACTGAAATTATACCAATTATAATTGCAAGTAATACTCCCATCGCTGATGAAACTCCAAATCTAGTTTCAACTATTGCTTTTTGATACACTAAATACATTATTGTTGATGTTGAATAATTTGGTCCACCTGCTGTTAATAACTGTATTAAAGCAAATATTTGGAAACTGTTAATTGTTGTAACAACAACTATGTATAAAGTTGTTGGCTTAATCATTGGCCAAATAATCTTTCTAAAACATTGTGAATCTGTAGCTCCATCTATTTTTGATGCTTCTATTAAATCTTTAGGAACATTTCCTAAAGCTGCTACATATAGAATTATAGGTTGACCAACACTTGTAGTAATCAGTATCGCTATAATCGCATATATAGCCGTTCTAGGATTACCAAGCCAATCTATTTGGTTACTTGTAATATGTGTACTATTTAAAATATAATTTAAGATTCCATATTTTGGATGATAAATCCAATTCCATACAACAGTAACTGATACTACTGATGATATAGCTGGTATATAAAATATACCTCTAAAAATCGATCTTACTAATGCACTTTTTTCATAAATATTTATTGCAACAAATATTGAAAAAGCTACTACTATAGGTACTGCAATCATAGTAATTAAAACAGTATTTGCTGTTGATTTTATGAATATACTATCACTAAATAAATCTATATAATGTTTTAATCCAACAAATGATGTATTACGTCCTCTAAATCTAAATAAAGATAAATTAATTCCTTTAGCCATTGGGTATAATACAAATGTTGTAAAGAATACCATTACTGGTAAAATAAATAAATATGCACTATAATCTATTTTTTTAAAGTTTATTTTTTTAATAGAATTAAACATCTATTGCACCTCTCCTTATATAGAAAGGGGTAGAGAGTTCTACCCCTTCTATTATTTATTACTATTTTGCGTCTTCAATTGTTTTGTTAGCATCAGCAGCAAATTTATCTAATGCTTCTTTAGCTCCAACTTGTCCATTTAATACTGATTGAACCATGTTGAACCATAATGGTCTCATTTGAGCATATCCATCTATAGTGTTGTAGTAAGCACCAAAGTTTGCACTTTGTTCTTCTAAGAATTTAGATTCAGCGTCATCACCATAGATTCCACCTTTACCAACTGGTGAGAAGTTTCTAGTTGCTTTAAGAGCTCTTTCTCCCCATACTGGGTCGTTAGCTATAAAGTCAACGAATTTTTTAGCGGCTTCAGCTCTTGCAGGATCTTCATTATCAAATATTGCAGCCCCTGCTAATAAGAATTCAAATTTAGCTTGTCCACTTTCATTAGGGAATGCTACGTAAACTGGATCTAATTTACCAGCTGCGATAGCTTCTTGGTCAGCTTTTCCACCTTTTAATCCTGGTGAATAAAGAATTGTTCCAGCTGCATTTCCACTTCTGAATGCTTCTAAAGCATCTTTAGCTTCTGCAGAAACTCCTTGTCCTAATAATCCTTTATCATATGCTTGTTTAATCCATTCTAAACCTTTAACTCCGTTTTCGTCGTTAATTGTATATTTAGTAACATCTTTATCTGTAATCCAAGAATCGAATAAGTTAGAAACGAATGCTCTTGGTCCTTGGTCTCCAGCTTGAGATTTAGTGTAGAATAAAATTGGATCTATAGAAGAATCTTTTTCTTTAATTGCTGATAATAAAGCTTCAAATTCTGCTACTGTCCAGTTTCTTCCTGGTTTGTTTAATGGTAACATTTCAGTTACACCTAATTTATCTGTAATAACTTTGTTGAACGCCATAACGAATGGAGTTGTTCCTAATGGATATAAGTATAATTTTCCATCAAAGCTTGCAGCTGATAACATAGATGGTGCATATTTAGAAGTATCTGCTCCTTCAAATGGAACTAAGTACCCTTTTTTAGCCCAATCAATAACACGTCCTGGAGCGTCTATAACAACGTCTGGAGTTGATTTAGATTGAATAGCTGTTTCTAATTTTGCTGGTCCATCAGTGAAATCAATTTTTTGATATTCAACTTTGATATCTGGATTTGCTTCTTCGAAAGCTTTAATTAAAGCTGCATCGAATTCTTCAGGTGTTGTAAATTCAGCATCCGCTGTAAAGTTAGGAAATGACCAGTATTTAATTGTTACAGGTCCTTCAGATTTTGCTTCTTCTTTTGCCCCACCACAAGAAAATGCAGTAAGTGCTAATGCAGTTGTAGCTGCTAACATTTTAAAATTTTTGTTCATAATTTCCTCCAATATATAATGTTTTATTTTATTTACAATATTTGTTTATTAATGTTTCAATTTGAGCATTTAATCTCTTAGCTAATTCTATATCTTTTTCTTCAACTATAGGTAACATAGGTCCTCTAGGTTGTCCTGTGTGAACTCCTCTTAAGTGTAGCATATATTTTGCTACTCCATATAATGATGGTCCACTTAATAGTCCTTTGATAACTTCATTTACTTCATTTTGTAATTCTCTTGCTTTATCAAATTCTCTATTTTCCATGTATTCATTTAATTTAATGAATAATTCAGGCATAACTCCATAAGTTCCACCTATACCACCGTCAGCTCCTATCATACGTCCTGCTATGAACTGTTCGTCTGGACCATTGTAAACTATGAAATCTCCTTTTTTAACTTTAGATCCAATATATTTGAATTGTTGTAATTCAAATGTTGATTCTGAAGAACATTTAATTCCTATTACTTTTTCCATTGCAGCCATTTCTTCTAATAAAGAAATTGGTAAGTTAAATCTTGTAGTTTGTGGAATGTGATAAATGATGAATGGTAATTCAGTTGCATCTATCATTGCACTCCAGTGTTCTTTAATTGCTTTAGGTGAGAATCCATAATATACACATGGAATTGATGATACTGCATCAACACCACATTCTTCTGCATGTTTTGCAAGTCTTACAGATTCAGGAGTTGAGTTAGCTCCTATATGAGCAATTATTACTAATTTATCTTTAGCAACTTCCATTACTGCTTCAAGAACAGCTTTTCTTTCTTCTTCACTTTGAAGTACTCCTTCACCAGAAGATCCTCCAACATAAAGCCCTTTTACACCTTTTTCGATGTAATATTTTGTTAATTCTTTTGCTCTTTCTGTTGAGATGTTTCCATTGTCATCATATGTAGAATACATAGCAACAAATACACCTTTAAATTTGTCTAAATTGTAACTCATTTCATTTCCTTTCTAGTTATATAATAAATTCCATATATTCCTGCTGAGTTTTTTAAATTAGCTAGTTTAATATTACTTTTAAACTGCTTACCTATTAATCTTTGCTCTAGTACATTTAATATTTTATCTTCTAAATATTTTCCTTGTGCTGTAATACCACCACCTATCACAATATTATCAGGATTAATCATGTAAATTATATTAAGTAATCCTGTACTTAGATTATATACTAATTTGTCTATAGCCTCAATACATAATTCGTTGCCTTTTTTTGCATTCTCAAATACATACTTCCCATCAACTTTTTGATTTAATCTTTCACTTACATAATTAGTTAAGAATGTTGTTGATGCAAATTCTTGAAAATGTCCATCATTTAAAGGCATGTAACCAATTTCACCAGCAGTCATTGAAGCTCCACTAAATACTTTTCCATCAAGTATTAATGATCCTCCAACTCCTGTCCCTATCGTTAACATAAACATAGATCCTTCATATCCACTTGCTGAATACTCTCCAAATGCAGCTGAATTTACATCATTTTCTACAAATGTTTGAATCCCATATTTTTGTTCTATTATTTCTTTAAATTTTGTACCTGTATATTTAGGTATAGTTGGACCAGCAAATATTACCTCACCAGATTTAGAATTTACTACTCCTGCTGTTGAAATACCTACTGCATCTACATCTTTATTCTCTTCAATTATTCTTAAAACATCTTCTAAGATATAGTTATTATCTTCTGTAACTCTAGTTTCTATTGTTTTAACATCTATATTATTAATATCTTCAACTACTGAATATTTAATATTCGTACCTCCAATATCAAAACACATTATTTTCATTTTAATCCCATACCCTCAACAAATCTAGTTGCTATTTCTAATGGTCTTGTAATTGCTCCACCTACTACTACTGCATGTGCACCAAGTTCTAACATTTTCTTAGCTGCTTCCGGAGTATGTACTCTTCCTTCAGCTATAACTGGAACTTTAACACTTGCTACTAGATCTTCTATTAATTTATAATTAGGTCCTTTATCAGTAGTTTCAGTATATGGTGTGTAACCACTTAAAGTTGTTCCTACCATATCTACACCTGCTTTTTCAGCATTTATTCCTTCTTCTAAATTAGAAATATCTGCCATTAATAAAATATTTGGATATTTTGCTTTAATATCAGCTATAAATTCATTAATTGTTTTTCCATCATATCTTTCTCTTATAGTACAATCTAACGCTATAATATCAGCTCCTGCTTCAACTAGTGCATCTATTTCTGTCATACCAACTGTGATATATTGAGGAAACCCTTCATATTGTTTTTTTATTATTCCTATTATTGGAACATTTACTTCTTTTTTTATCTCTGTAACATCTAAAACTCCGTTAGTTCTAATTCCCTTCGCACCTGCCCTAACTGCAGCTCTTGCCATTAATGGCATCATAGTACCATTTTCAATATATAATGGTTCACCAGGCAGTGCTTGGCAAGATACTATTAATTGTCCTTTTAATTGTTCTAATACTTTGTTACTCACAATTTCCTCCTATTTATTCTTGTTAGCTATAGCCTCAGCCATACCTTGTCTTACTAATTTTGCTTTTTTACTATTTCTTAATGCATATCCTGTTGCTAATACATCTATAATATATAATTGTGATATTTTAGATACTAATGTCCCACCATCAAGTAAATTCTCTTTACCTGAACTTAATATAACTATATCTGCCATTTTAGCAATAGGTGATACTATATAGTTTGTAATTGCAATAATTTTACATCCTCTTTCCTTTGCTATGCTTAATGGATATAGTAAATCTATTGTTTCTCCTGATAAACTTATTACTACTATTACATCTTTATCAGTTGTTGTTGAGGCATACATCACTTGGAAATGTCCATCACTTACACTATGTCCTATTTTCCCAAATCTCATAAACCTATTTTGAAACTCTAATGCAGCAACTCCAGACGCTCCCATTCCAAACACATAAAGTTTTTTAGACTCTTCAATTGCTGTTATTGCTTTTTCTACATCTTCTTTGTTAATTAAAGCCTTAGTATTTTTTATAGTATCTAATATGTTGTATTCTATATTTTCAATATAGTCTTCTTTAGAGTGTTCTTCATCTATTTTAGATATTTCTCTTGCTATTTCTAATTTAAAATCAATAAATCCTTTAAATCCTATTTTTTTAACAAATCTTACTATAGTCGCTTCAGAAACATTGATTCTTTTAGTAATTTCATGTAAAGGCATAAAACAAATTGCATCTTTTTCTTTTATTATGTAATCTGCTACCTTAATTTCTTGCTTACTAAAAGAAGGATAAAATGATTCAATTAACGTTATATATTTCATATTATCTCTCCCACTAATACTTGTGGTGTTCTATGACCCGGTTTCATCTCGCCATTTATTAAATATACCTTATTATCTATTTTTATTAAATTAGAACCACAAGTTGCATTTAATATATTTCCATCTGATAATACTTTAAATGTATTATCTAAGGTATTATATAAATATATTTTTTTATTCCAATTAAATTTTTCTCTTTCTTTAGAGAAATAATCTATTTTAAATTCTATCTCACCTAATCTTTGAACTGCTTCATCGTAAATCTCTTTGTTGCAACCTCCAACAATAATGAAATTTTCTTCATCTAGTTTGCAAGAGGTTGCAGCAGTTAGGCAAGTAGGAGTGTCATACATTTTTTTCCACTCATTTATATTTATATCGTATATATATGAATCTAAACAACAAATATTTGAGGTACCGCCAAACAGATAAAGTTTCCCACCTGAAATGAAATTAACAGATTGTTCTCTAATTTCACCAATAAATTTAGCAAGTTTTTTTACTTCTAAGGAAATCAAATCTAATTCATATACATACTCATTTCCAAAATATATCTTATCTTTATATACTCCTCCAAAACCACCAATTATTTCAAATCCTAAATCTAATATTTCTTTTTCAATAATTGAAGTTCCTTCAAGAGAATATTCATATACTTTTGTATTACCAGCACCTGAAATTAAGTATATCTTATCTTCATAATTTACTACTATAGCTCTATCAGGGGTAATACTACCTTTTTGTTTAGAAACTAAATTAAATTCTAAATCATATAGGTACATATCATCATATAATTTTCTAGTTCCATGTGGTGGTGTTCCATTAGGAAAATTTGATCCACCATACAATAAAATGTATTTATTTATTTTAGAACATAGCATAGAAGTTAGTCCTAATTCATGCCCTATATTTTTCAAAAATTTAAATTCCATCTCTATCACCTAATACATTATACCTCGATTTTTCAAAAAAGCAAAAAAAAATGAAAAAAAATTTCACTTTTATTTTGTTAAAAAATCAAAAAACAATGTATTTACTATACTTTTAGAGAATAAAAAAATGAAAAAATTTTTTAAAAAGTATAAAAATATATTTCATTTAATAGTAAAATAAAAAATACTCGTGCCTCCACGAGTATTTTTCAACTATTATTTAGCATTTTTCATTTTTAAATATTCTTCTCTACCATAGTAAGATTTTAAGTAAATTTCTTTTAATTCAGAAATTAGTGGGTATCTTGGGTTAGCTGGTGTACATTGATCATCGAATGCATCTACTGATAATTCATCAACAGCTTCTAAGAAGTCTTTTTCAGGTATTCCCCAATCTCTTATTGTTTTAGGTATTCCAATTTTTTCTTTAAGATCTTCTACCCCTGCTACTAATGCTTCAACTTTTTCTTCTCTAGTTTGACCTGGTTTAGATAATCCTAAGAAGTCAGCAACTTTTGCATAACGGTTAACTGCATCTGGATATCTATATTGAGGGAATACTCCCATCTTAGTTGGTGCGTCTTCAGCATTGAATCTAATTACTTCTGAAATTACTAATGCATTAGCTATACCATGTGGTACGTGGAATTTTCCTCCTAATTTATGTGCTAATGAGTGGTTAATTCCTAAGAATGCATTTGCAAATGCCATACCTGCAATACATGATGCATTAGCCATTTTTTCTTTAGCTTTAACAGCTTTTGAACCTAAAGCAACTGATTCTGGTAAGTATTTCATAACTAATTTCATTGCTTCTAATGAATATGGTTTAGTATATTCAGTTGCAAGTACTGAAACGTATGATTCGATAGCGTGTGTAAATACGTCTATTCCTGATGCTACTGTTAATCCTTTAGGCATTGTTAACATTAATTCTGGGTCATTAATTGCCACATCTGGAGTTAACTCATAGTCAGCTAATGGATATTTAATTCCAGTTTCATCATCTGTAATTACTGAGAATGGAGTTACTTCTGATCCAGTTCCTGCTGATGTTGCAACAGCTACGAACTTAGCTTTGATACCCATTTTAGGGAATGCAAAGATTCTCTTACGTATATCCATAAATCTCATTGCTAAATCTTTAAATCTAATTTTTGGATATTCATATAATACCCACATAATTTTAGCAGCGTCCATTGCAGATCCTCCACCAAGTGCAATAATTACATCTGGTTGGTATTCTCTCATAGCTTCTGCTCCGGCAATAGTAGAACTTAATGTAGGATCAACACCAACATTAGAGAAAATTCTATAATCTATTCCTATTTTTTCTAATACTTTAGTTACATGGTTAGTGTATCCTAATTCTGCTAAAGTATTATCTGTTACTATAAATGCTTTTTTATGATTATCATCTTTTAATTCTTCTAAAGCTATAGGTAATGAACCATATTTAAAGTAGATTTTTTCTGGCACTTTGAACCATAACATATTTTCCCTTCTTTCTGCTACTGTCTTAACGTTTAATAAATGTTTAACTCCTACATTTTCTGAAACAGAGTTTCCTCCCCATGATCCACAACCAAGTGTTAATGATGGTTCTAATTTAAAGTTAAATACATCTCCTATTGCTCCAAGTGATGCTGGCATATTAACAAGAGTTCTTCCTGTTTTCATTTCTCTACCAAATCTATCAATTTTATCTACTTCTGCTTCGTTAATATAGATACATGAAGTATGTCCTAATCCTCCAAGTTCGATTAACGCTTTAGCTATAGTCATTTGTTCATCAAAGTTTTTAGCTTTATACATAGCTAAGATTGGTGATAATTTTTCATGAGCAAATGCTTCTTTGTCAGAATAATCTTTAACTTCACCAATTAATACTCTTATACTTTCAGGTACTTTTAATCCTGCCATAGTTGCAATAGTGTAAGCACTTTGTCCAACTATATCAGCATTTAAAGAACCTTCTTTAAACATTACATCTCTAACTTTTTGTATTTCGTCTTTTTTAAGAACATAAGCTCCTCTTGCAACGAATTCTTTTTTAATTTCATCATATCTTGATTCAGGTAATACTAACGCTTGTTCTGATGCACATATTACTCCATTATCAAATGTTTTAGATAATAAGATGTAGTTTGCAGTCATTTTAATATCTGCAGTTTCGTCTATAATTACTGGAGTGTTTCCTGCTCCAACCCCTATTGCTGGTGTTCCTGAAGAGTAAGCACTCTTAACCATTCCTGGTCCTCCTGTTGCTAATATTAAGTCAACATTTGCCATTAATTCTCTAGATAATTCCATACTTGGTTCGTCTATCCATGAAATTATATTATCTGGAGCACCATATTTTTTAGCAACTTCTAATGCTAATTTAGCTGCATAAATAGTTGAGTTTTTAGCTCTTGGGTGTGGAGATATAATAATTGCATTTCTAGTTTTTAATGCAAGTAATATTTTAAATACCGCTGTTGATGTAGGGTTAGTTGTAGGTATTACCCCTGCAATAACTCCTATTGGAGTAGCGATTTTCTTAATTCCATAAGATTTATCTTCTTCTAAAATACCACAAGTTTTTTCATCTTTGTACTTGTTGTAGATATATTCTGATGCAAAGTGGTTTTTAATAACCTTATCTTCTATTAATCCCATACCTGTTTCTTCAACAGCCATAGTTGCTAGAATAATTCTTTGATCATTGATTGTTTGAGCAACTTTTCTGAAAATTTTGTCAACTTGCTCTTGCGTAAATGAAGCATATTTTTCTTGTGCTTCTCTAACGTTTTTCATCATCTCTTTTAAACTTTTGATGTCTTTAACTACCATTTTTACCTCCAGTGATTTTTCACTTTAAGCCTTACCGGCTTAATATGTATCATTATACCTCAAAAAGCGAAAAAAATCAAGATATTTATTTCACTTTATTTAAAAAATTGAGTCTAGCAAAATACTAGACCCAAAAACTATTTTTTAATATATGCAATTGCTTCAATTTCAACTAATCCACCTTTTGGTAATTTTCCTACTTCAAAAGCAGATCTTGCTGGGAATGGTTCTTCAAAATATGTTGCATAAACTTCATTTACAGAAACAAAGTCATTAATATCATCTAATAAAACCATTGTTTTAACTACATCTTTTGTAGTTAATCCATTTATTTCTAATATTACTTTTAAATTTTCTAATGATTGTTTAGCTTGTTCAGCTGCTGTAGTTCCTTCTATTACATTTGTTTCAGGGTTAATTCCTAATTGTCCTGAAATGTATAAGAAATCTCCAGCTACATAATATGCAGAATATGGTCCAACTGCGTTAGGTATTTTTTTCATAGTCTCTCCTTTAGTTTAAAAATAGCTTACCGAAGTAAGCTATTTATATATTTTAAATTTATTATTCAGCTATTTCAGCAACTACTCCTGATGCTACTGTTCTTCCACCTTCTCTGATTGAGAATCTTAATCCTGTTTCAATCGCGATTGGGTGAATTAATTCTACTGATACTGAA
>NZ_WOEI01000017.1 GCF_009733925.1 Streptobacillus canis
AAAGATAAATGATGAAGAAAATATTAGATTCCATCAAAGTTATCAAAAGATACCAGTAAAACATTTAGAAAAAGAAAAAGCTTTCTTACAACCACTACCATGTGAAAGTATAAGAAAGCAATATAAGGTTAAAACTCATAATCTAAAAGTTGATAATTCATCTTTAATAACTTACCATAAAAAGAAATATTCAGTACCACCTAAATATATAGGTAAAATTATCAATGTGCAACAAATAGATGATATGTTATACATGTATTGTAGCACAAAACTAATAACATTTCATCAAATTTCTAAAAATAATACATGTATAATAGGAGAAAACAATGGAAAGAACAGTTTATGAAATATTAATTGATAATTTTGAATATTTAAAATTAAAGGAGGTTTGAAATCATATAGATGATGTCATAGAGGAATTTAAAAACAGTGATATGTCTCTTGTGGAAACTTTAGTTAAACTTACTGATTATGAGATAAGACATAAAGAAAATAACTTAATTACAGCAATGATTAAAATAGCAGGCTTTCCTTTTAAGAAAGAAATAGATGATTTTGATTTTAATTATCAAGAAAATTTAAATAAACAAGATATATTAGATCTATTAAGTCATAGATTTATACATAATTTTGAAAATATTATCTTTATTGGTCCTAGTGGAGTGGGTAAAACTCATTTAGCAACATCAACTGGAATATCTACTTACTTTATTAAGTTTAATGATTTAATTAATCAATTAAATAAAGCTAGTAGAGAAGGGAGGTTTAATGAAAGGATAAAACATTATTGTAAGTATAGGGTTTTAATAATAGATGAACTTGGATATATCCCTATATCAAAAGAAGAATCCTTAATGTTTTTCAAACTTATTAATGATAGATATGAAAAGAAGTCAACAATAGTAACAACTAATGCTGACTTTAGAGATTGGGGTAATATATTTTCTGATAATACATTAGCTAATGTAATATTAGATAGGTTATTAGACCATTGTAATGTTATTAATATTAATGGTAAATCTTATAGAGTTAGAGATTATTATCAAGAATAAGAACGACATTCTTATTTTGACAAAATACTACATTTTTATATTGACATTAACAAATAGAAGGAATTATCTAATTTTTTTAGATTAATCCCTTCTATTTTTTTGAGGAGACTATTGAGGAAGAAAAAAACTCTTACTTTTCAACAGCCCCTTATAATTCTATGAAATTAATTTTATGTCCTGTATATTCAAAAAATCTTTCAAAATCTTTAAATTGAATATTTAATGTTTTAGTATTAATAAATGGATGAGCGCCTATTGTTGTTGAAGTATCTATGGCAGTATCTACAATTAGATTAACCTTATAATCCTTATCGAATAATAAACCAAATGGTGTTAAAATACCAGGTTTACAACCTGTTAATTCTATCATAGTATCGCTACTTGCAAATGAAAGTCTTTTTTCTTCTAGTTTTTCTGCTAAATCAGTTAGGTTTAATGACTTTTCATCATGTATTAAAACTAGATATATATTATTAGTTTTTTTTGCCTTTAATAAAAGGTTTTTAACTTGTTGCCCCTCTAATTCAAATAAGTGATCTTTTACTGAAGATATTGCTTCATGTTCTAAAGTTTTATATTCAATATTCATTTCTTTTAATAAATTATAAATCATTTGTTCATTTCCCATAAAAATACCTCCTTAGTATATATATAAATAATATCACAAAAAAATATATTTTTAAAGTAAGTTTTACGTTGCCATTTTGTTGCATTAAATACAAAAAATATTGTATAATATAAATAATGTAAAAAATATTGAAAGTAGGAATAAATATGAAAAAAAGAGTAGTTTTAGGGATGTCTGGAGGTGTTGATTCATCTGTTGCAGCAGTTTTACTTAAAGAGGCAGGTTATGAAGTTATAGGAGTATTTATGAAAAACTGGGAAGAACAAGATGAAAATGGGGTTTGTATGGCAGATATTGACTATGAAGATGTCATAGCAGTTGCAGAACAATTAGATATACCATATTATTCAGTGAATTTTGTTAAAGAATATTGGGATAGAGTATTTGAATACTTTTTATCAGAATATAGGCTTGCAAGAACGCCAAATCCAGATGTAATGTGTAATAAAGAAATTAAATTTAAAGCTTTTTTAGATTATGCTAATAAATTAGGAGCAGATTATATTGCTACAGGACATTATGCGAGACTTACAACTAATGAAAAAGGAGAGAAAGTTTTATTAAGAGGTCTAGATAATAATAAAGACCAAAGTTATTTTTTATGCGGTTTAAGTCAAAAACAACTTGAAAAGGTTTTATTTCCAATTGGAGAATATGAGAAACCACAAATACGTGAAATTGCTGAAAAATATAATTTAAAAACAGCTAAGAAAAAAGATAGTACAGGTATATGTTTTATTGGAGAAAGAAACTTTAATGAATTTCTTTCAAAATATTTACCAGCACAAGATGGGAACATTGTTGATATAAATGGGAATATTTTAGGTAAACATCATGGATTAATGTATTATACAATTGGACAAAGAAAAGGTATAGGATTAGGAAATACTAAAGAAGGTACAGGGGAACCTTATTTTGTTGTTGATAAGAATGTAGAAAAAAATGAATTAGTTGTAGCACAAGGTGATGATAATCTTTTATATTCAAAAGGTCTAGTTGCTAACAATTTTAATTTTATAAATGAAGTTGAACTACCATTTAGATGTACAGTTAAATTTAGATATAGACAGAATGATGTTCCAGCTATTATTGAAAAAGTTGGAGAGGATAGATATCAAGTAATATTTGACGAAAAACAAAGAGCTGTAACATTAGGACAAATAGTAGTGTTATATGATGGTGAAAAATGCTTAGGTGGAGGAATAATTGACCAAATAATAAAATAGGAGGAGACAATGTTCTGGAATTGGTTTAATAAAAAAGAAGAGCAAGAAACAGTTGTTGAGAAAGAAAAAATAAAAGTATATGATGAGGAAAAAGGTCAAGAAATAATAGTTATTAAAGAAGAATGGATAAAGAATTTCTTAATACCAAGAATTGATCAAAATATAGATAATAAAGAAATGCTATATAATTTAATATTAGTGGGATTAAATTATCAGGTGTATGAGGAATTATTAGAACCAACTTTAAAATTTAGGGAACTTGAAGAAGATTCAAAAAGATCAACTGAAGTATTAACTGAAATATATTTTCAATCATCTGCATATAATGAAGTTGTAGAATTATATGAAGAGTATAAAGGTGAGATGAGTACTATGATGTATTATTATTATGGTTTATCATTACTTTATACAGGGCTAGATTTAGAGTATGTTGAAATAATTTTAGAAGGTCTTTATTCATATCCTAATAATGATAAATTAATTTCTGAATTTAAGGAAATATTTAAGAACAAAAACTATGATGTACAAGATAAATATATGCAAACATTATCAGATATTGAAGGTGCACATAAATTAGCAATATATTTTGCCAAAGTTGAATATGCAAACAAGAATTTCCAAAAAGGAAATGAGTATATAGTAAAAGCATTGAATCATGGAAACTATAAAACAGAAATAATTTCAGAAATTACAGATATATTATTTGGAAATAAACAATATATTGAATTTGAAAATCATATCTTAGTGAGATATTCTGTTGAAAATAAAGATATGCAATTTACAAAATTAGTTCTTAGATTCTATAAAGAAATGATGAGATATGAAGAAGGACTAAAATTAACTAATGAATTATATATTTATAGAAGACATTATAAATCAATTGTGAGAGTAATTGCAGAATTTGAAGAAGAATATTTAAAACTTAAATATAAATCAGATTTTCCTGCAAGTTACGATGCTTTAATAAATGGAAAGAATATGGGAGAGGTAAAATATTTTAATATCTCACACCCTATGCATTATTATATCTTAAATAGAGATGAAAAATTATTAGTTGATAAAAATAGTGAAAAAAATATAATGTTTTTACCTATAGCAACATCTTTATTAGATAAGTTAACAGAAAAAAAAGCAGCATTTATTAATTCATTACCAATATTTTTACTTGAAAAGGTATATAGATCAACTAATGTTAAAATGCAAATAACTTTAAGTAAAGATGATATTTCTATAAAAGAAAAAATTAGAGATTATGATGATACTTTCTTTGAGGGAATTAGTGAATCAAATCCAAAATTAAAATATATAATTACCGGTAAATTTGAAGAGGAAAATCAAGGCTCAAAATATTTGACAATATATAGATATGAATGTGAGAAAAAACAAAGAGTTAAAATGATGTTACCTGTAATTGTGCAGAATAATGAAATTGAAATTTCAAATAAATATATAGATGCGATTAAAGATTTCTTTGATATAAGAATTTTTGATATACAATCTGACATAGAAAAAGAAGATATATATAATTGTGCAAAAAGATTAGGTTTATTTTTTGACTTTGACTCAAATAATATGCATAGAAAATGGAATTTACTTTATCTTTTAAATTATTATACGTCTAAAATAAAAAATGAAGATGAATTATTAATAGCTCTATCTATAGTTCATTTTATGAATATTTATGGAATTGAATATGATATGGAATATAAGAATGTATTTTATGAAAAAAATCTTCAAATCTATGACAACCCAGAAATTAGAAGATTAATTAACTTTGTTTTTGAAAACAGAGGTGAGTAATATGAAAGAAATTCTTTTAAAAAATAAATATAGATTTTTAGTAATTATAGGTGCATTATTTTATTATATTATGGCAGGTAGACCAACAGCTAATTTAGTGTTATTTATTGCAAGTTTGATTTTTATGCTTGCAATTACATATACTAATTTTGATTTATTGTTAACAGTTAAGTCTAAAAATAAAACAGTTTATATAAGTTTTATAACAACTACTTTTATTGCTTATTTATTTGAAGCTGCATTTAGTTCTTCATTTTATTTAAGTGATATGGTTGTACAAAATTATTATATTTCTGTATTATTATTTGTGATAAGATTTTTATATTTTCTTTCATCAATGATGGTGCTTTATCATTTGCTTGATTTAGGTAAAAGAAAATATATATTTGTACCCTTAATTAATATGCTTTTTGGAATTTATTTATATATTGAAGTAATTACTTTTTTAATACCGCCTACATATATTATTCAACTAATTATATTTATAGTAATAGAGAATATGGAGAATAAAAAATGAGTATAAAAAAAGATTTAGTAAATCTATTAGATGAAGTAATAGAGAATAAAAAATACAGCAATTTACAATTAAAATATATGTTTGATAATAACTCATATACTAAAGGTGAAAAAGCTTTTTTAAATAATATGCTTAATATTATTTTGAAAAATTTAATGTATATCGATCATATTATTACAAAGATGGCTAGAAGTGTTAAAAGAAAGACTAGACAGATTTTGAGACTAAGTATAGCACAAATATTATATACTGATTCAGATGTTGCTGGAATAATTTATGAAGCAGTAGAGTTAGGAAAAGAAGAAAATGTTTATCAAGCAAAATTCATAAATTCTGTATTAAGAAATTTTGTTAATTCAAAAGATGAATTGTTTGAATCAACACCAGAAAATATTAGACTTTCATATCCAGTTTGGTTTTATGAAAAAGTTAGAAATCAATTTGGAGAAGAAAAATTTAGAGATGTTTTAAAAAGATATAAAGAAAAAAGTACTTTTTCAGTGAGAGTTAATCATAGAAAAATTTCTAGAGAAGATTTTATGGCATTATTAGATTCTGTCGGGACTGATATTTTATGGAATGTTTCAGATGTATATTATTTAAACAATAACAATATATTAAAAACAAAAGCCTTTTTAATTGGTGATATAGTTATACAGGATGGATCATCACTATTAGTAGTAGATATGTTAGCTCCTAATGAGAATGATGAAGTCTTAGATGTTGCAGCAGCACCAGGTGGGAAGTCTTTAGCAATATTACAAAAATATAATCCTAAAAAACTAATTGCAACAGATATACATGAACACAAAGTAGCTATGTTAAAAGAGTTTGAAAAAGATTATCCAAACTTTGTAGCACTATTAGGAGATGGAAGAGAATTTTCAGAAGGTATGTATGATAAGATATTACTAGATGTTCCTTGCTCAGGGTTAGGTGTATTAACCAAAAAACCTGAAAAAGTATATGAAATAGATTTGAAAGTAATTAAAGCGATAAAAAAATTACAAAAAAAAATATTTGAGAATACATATAAATTATTAAAACAAGGTGGAGAAATGGTTTATAGTACTTGTACTATACTTGAAAATGAAAATACAAATAATGTTGCTTATTTTTTAGAAAAATATAGCGATTTAGAAGTTATAAATTTTGAATTTCCAGAAGATGTTAAAGTAATAAAAGATGAATTTGGTGGTAATTTAATATCATATGAAAATGAGTATTTAGATGGTTTCTATATGATAAAATTTAGAAAAAAGTAGGTCTGTAATATGTACATAAATTTAGATGAGAGATTACAACTAATATTAAATATGTTAAATGAATATGGTGAAGGATATTTAGTGGGAGGAGCCTTAAGGGATATATTCTTAGGTTTAAAACCAAATGATTTTGATATGGCAACAAATATTCCTATGGAAGAATTATTACATATTTTAAGTGAATATAATCCAATAATAATTTCAGAGAAATATCAAGTTATTTCTATACAGGTAGATGAATATAAAATAGAAATTGCTAGATTTAGAAAAGAAAATGGAATACTTGATGGAAGAAATCCAAAAGAATTTGAATTTGTTGAAAATATAGAAGAAGATTTAACAAGAAGAGATTTTACTGTAAATGCACTTGCATACAATAACAAAGGTTTAATAGATAAATATGATTCATTAAAAGATATAGAAAATCTTGAATTAAATATTATTGGAAATGATAAAGTTCTAAGATTATCTGAAGATAATACTAGAATTTTCAGAGCATTATACTTAGTCTCTAAATATAATTTTAAGCTTTCAAATGAAACGAAAAAAGCAATTGCAAGTTTTAGGAATTCTAGAAAATTAAATGTAAGTGTAAATGGGTTTGGAAAATTATTGGATAAAATATTATTTGATAAATATTCATATAAGTCGTTAAAGATAATGTTAGAAAATAATTTGTTTAAGTCATTTATACCAGAACTTACAAGTGAAAATCTAAATCTTGAAACTATTAAAAATATAGTTAATACATATAATGTTTATTGTAAGTATAATGTTTTTGAAGATAAAACAATAGGATATGCGATATTATTCTTATACTCTGGTAAAAAAGATAATGATGATAATAAATTTTTAGTTAATAGTATGACTATAGCAGAAACTTATTTGAAAAAATTAGGTGTAAATATTACTGATATTATTTTGATAAAAAACTTGATTTATTATAGTAATATTATTAATAGAATAATTAATAAAGAAACAGTAAAAAGGATGTTATTTGAATTTAGAAATAACAAAAATGTTTCTAAATTATTGAATTTCATTTCATTTATTCATCATCATCAAGATGATTACAATGAAACTGTTAAAAAGACATTAGAACTATTAAGTAGAATACAGGCTATATATTTTGAAGGAGAAGTTGTATTTATAAATGATCTGGATATAAATTTAGTAGATTTGTATAATATTGGTTTAGATACTGAAATTAGTAAGGAATCAATAAGGCAGGATATATATAAACATGTAAATGAGGGTAATTTGGCAAATAAGAAAGAAGATATAATTGAATATATTAAAGAAAAATATAGTATTAAATTTAATGTAGATAAAGTTTGCTCAGCTGGAGGAATAGTTTATAGGGTAAATAAAGATAACAAAATTGAATTTTTATTAGTAAAAATATTAGGTGGAAATTGGGGATTCCCTAAGGGTCATATTGAAGAAGGCGAGACAGAAGTTATGACAGCAATTAGGGAAATAAAAGAAGAAACTAATCTTGAAACAACAATTATTGATCCCAATATTTTTAAGAGAAATATTTCTTACATTACTAATATGGGTGAATTAAAATATGTTACTTTCTTTCTTGCAAAAGCTGTTAGTCATAATGTGCTAATTGATTTAGGTGAAATTAGTGAATATAAATGGTGTAGTTATAATGATGCACTTAAAATAGTAACGTATTCATCACAAAGAAAATTATTACAGGAAGCAAGATTATATATATTTAACGATTAGAAAGGTGAAAAAATGAGAACAAATGTTTTTTTAGGGTTAGTACATTACCCTGTATATAATAAAAATAGTGAGATTGTAGCAACTTCAGTGACAAATTTTGATATACATGATATATCTAGAACATGTAGAACTTACGATATAAGTAAATATTTTATAATTACACCTGTTGATGCACAAAAAGAATTAACAGCAAGAATTCTTGGTTTTTGGCAAGAAGGTGACGGAATAGATTTTAATAAAGATAGAAATGAAGCTTTTGAAAATACACTTATGAGTGATAGTATTGAAAAAAGTATAGAAGAAATAGAAAAAATAACAGGAAAAAAACCTAAAATTGTAACTACATCAGCAAGATTATTTGAAAAAACATTATCTTTTGATACTTTAAGTGAAAAAATATTTAATGATGAAGATGTATATTTAATTTTATTTGGTACTGGTTGGGGACTTACACAAGAAGTAATGGACAGTTCAGATTACATTTTAGAACCAATAAGAATTACCACAAGATACAATCATTTATCAGTAAGAGCTGCAGTTGCAATAATACTTGATAGATTATTTGGAGAAAAATAGGAGGGATTATGAAGAAAGAAACAATTGGAATAGTTTTAGTTTGTCACAGTAATTCAATGACAGATGCATTCTTAGAGTTTTGTAATGTATTAAAACAAGAAGATTTTGAATTATTAAACGGTGGTGGAACAAATTACGATACATATGGAACTACACCTGAAATAGTTGCAGATGTAATAAAAAAAGCTAATAGAGGTAAAGGTGTATTAGTTTTAGTTGATTTTGGTAGTTCAATTAATGCTGTTAAAGGTGCAATTAAATTATTAGATGGTGAAGTAGAAGTTGAAATTGCAGATTGTCCACTTATTGAAGGGACAGTATCTGCTATTGTAGCAAATGATGAAAATATGAATTTAAAGAAATTAAAGGCTATTGCTGAAGATAGTATTAATTTTAAAAAAATAAAGTGAGATAGAGATGTTTGTAGAAATTTTAAAAACAATTTGGAAATTACTAAAGAAAAACATAGTATTTGTAATAATATTTTTTATACTTAATTTATTAACTATAAAATTTTCGTTAAATGAAAATAACAGTTTTGAAATACTTATTGCATTTAAATTATTGCAAAATATATTATTAATAGCATTTATAATTATTCTATCAAAAAGTATGAATTTTAATATAAATTATAAGAAAGCTGTTATGTATTTTGTATTTTATTCATTAATAGATTTATTACAAATATTTTTACCTCCATTATTAACAATGGTATTAATTTTAAAAATGTTTCTAATATTTTTCCCTTATTTATATTTTGCAGAAGATTTAGGGGTTAATAATTCTATTAGTTTTTCCATGACATTATTGAGGGAATTATATATAAATATAGTATTATTATTTGTAAATTACTATACTATTATGACTTTTGCGATATTTATATTAATAAAAAATGAATTACCAAAACTAAATCCAGAAAATATAAATCCTAATGAGATATTTAATCTTTTAGGAGGGAAAATTGAATTTATATTATCAGCAGATATAATAATTAAAATATTGATTATTGCTGGAATATATTTTGCATTTAAGTTAAATACAGAGAAAAAAATAGAAATTGAGGAATAATATGGAAGATTTAATTTTAATTGGTACAATTACAGGAACACATAGACTTTTAGGTACAGTTAAAGTAAACACAACATTTCCACTTTTATTAGAATTAGTAGGTCTTAATGTTATTATAAAAAATGACTTTAATGATATTAAAATTTCAAAAGTAGAAGATGTTAAAGGAATAACTGACAAAAGAGCTTTAATAGATCTTGATAAAATAAAAAATGTTAATGATGCCAAGAATTTAATAGGTTATAAAATATACGTTAGAGCTGATTTAATTCCAGAATATGAAGAAGAAGAATCAGTTTTAGGTTATAGTGTAATTGATAAAGGAGAAAATATAGGAGAAGTTGTTGATATTATGGATACTGCAGCTCATCCAATCTTAGTTGTTGTAAAAGAGGACAAAGAAATATTAATTCCATTTATTGATGTTTTTGTAACTGAAATACAGGATGAAAAGAAACAAATTTTAGTGGAGTTACTAGAAGGAATGAGATAATATGAAAATAAGGGTTTTAACTTTATTTAATGAATTATTTGAATTGTATCTATCTCAAACAATTATGCAAAGAGCAAATGAAAAAGAAATTGAGATAGATATAGTGAATATAAGAGAATATGCAGATAATAAGCATAAACAAGTTGATGATACACCTTTTGGTGGAGGAGCAGGGATGGTTCTTAAACCAGAACCATTTTGGAAGTATTTTGTAGAATTAAGAAAATCAAAAGTAAAGAAGCCGTATACAAT
Organism: Streptobacillus canis; assembly: GCF_009733925.1. NCBI lineage: Bacteria > Fusobacteriati > Fusobacteriota > Fusobacteriia > Fusobacteriales > Leptotrichiaceae > Streptobacillus > Streptobacillus canis. The sequence goes on from NZ_WOEI01000017.1 coordinate 10,618, forward strand.
ATTTGTAACACCTCAAGGGAAAACTTTAACTCAAAAAAAAATTATCGATTTATCAAAAATGGAAGATATATGTATTATATCCGGTAGATACGAAGGACTTGATCAAAGAGTTATTGATAAATTTGTTGATGAAGAAATATCAATTGGAGACTATGTATTAAGTAGTGGGGATTTACCTTCACTAGTTGTAATAGATGGAATATTAAGGATGAAAGATGGAATTATAAAAAAAGAATCGTATGAGACAGATTCATTCTATAATGGACTTCTAGGTTTTCCTCAATATACTAGACCTCAAATTATTGATAAAATGGAAGTTCCTGAAGTTTTAACCTCAGGAAATCATAAGCTAATTAATGAGTTTAGAGAATTTAGATCTATTTTAAAAACTTTAGAAAATAGACCTGATTTATTAGTTCAGAAAATGAAAGATGATAATTTCTTGAAAAAATATGACAAATTTTTAAAGTTGATAGATAAATTGTAATATGGTATAATAAAATAAAATTGATTAAAAGTGGTGAATGTATGAAAAAAATATTATTACTACTAGTATTTATCTTTACTTTTTCAATAAATTTAATTGCAGAAGATAAATTCCTAATTTCAAAAGCGAAATTAGAAGAAGAACAAAAAAAAGAGAAAGTATTAAATGATTTCTTTAATTCAATAAAGTTTTCAAATAATACTCTTGCTATGGCATATATAGCTGGGAATGATGACAGAACTATAAGTATATATCCTGACAATGCATATGCCCCAGGATTTGCACCTATTATTAAAAAAGGCGTTGAAATAGTAGATATTAATTCAAAAAATAGACTTGGGGATACAGCATTAATGTTAGCAATAGAATATAATAATGTATATATTTTAGAAGAGCTATTAAAAAGAGATGTTAATTTAAATGTTAAACATCCAATTTTAGGGAAATATCCTTTACATTCAGCTATATTTTTTGAAAATTTTGAAGCAGTCAAATTGCTAGTTGAAAAAAAACCAGAAATGGTAAATTTTCAAAGTGATGTTGATGGGTGGCACCCATTAGAGGATGCTGCACTTAAAGGTAATTATGAAATAACTAAGTATTTATTAGATCATGGTTCTAATCCTCTGCATAAGGATTTTAATGGTGATAGTGCTATAGATTTAGCTGCTAATTTTGGTAAGGGAGATATAGTTAAACTACTTAGGGATAAAATAAAAGAAATAAGAAAAATAAACAAAATGGAGGAAAAGCACTATGATTAGATTAACGGGTATTGGAGCTTCTGAAGGAGTTGCAATTGGTAGAGTTTATGTGTTTCATGAAGAAGAAATAGTACTTCCTGAAGAAAAAATGATTTCAGGTGAAACTGCTGAAAATGAAATAATTAAACTAGAAGAAGCTATGAAAAAATCTAAAACTCAACTTATATCTATTAGAGAAAAAGTAAGAATCAAGATGGGTGATGATAAGGCGGATATCTTTGATGGACATATTCTATTATTAGAAGATGAAGATTTAATGGATGAAATTAAAAATAAAATAATGGAAGATGGTTTAAAAGCAGCACATGCTTTAAAAGAAGGTATAGATGAATACTCATTAATGCTTTCACAATTAGATGATCCTTATTTAAGAGAAAGAGCAGCAGATTTCCAAGATATTGGAAAAAGATGGTTAAAAAACTTATTAAATATTAAAATAAGTGATTTAAGTAATTTAGAACCAAATACTATAGTTGTAACAAATGATTTAACACCATCTGATACAGCACAATTAGATTTAGAAAACTGTAAAGGTTTTGTAACTCAAGTTGGAGGTAAAACTGCTCACTCAGCTATAATGGCTAGATCATTAGAAATTCCTGCTGTAGTTGGAACTAAAACAATACTTTCTGCAGTTAGAGATGGAGAAGGTATTGTTATTGATGGAGAAAAAGGAGAAATCTATTTAAATCCAAGTGAAGAAATAGTAAAAGAATTTGAAGCTAAAAGAGAAGAACAAGTTAAAGCTAAAGAAGAACTTAAAAAAATAAAAGATTTAAAACCAATTACTAAAGATGGACATGAAGTTGAAATCTGGGGTAATATTGGTAAACCTGAAGACATAGATGCAGTTATGGAAGCAGGAGCAACTGGAGTTGGGTTATACAGAACAGAATTCTTATTTATGAATTCAGATCATATGCCAACTGAAGAAGAACAATATAGAGCATATAGAGCGGTTGTTGAAAAAATGAAAAACTGTCCTATAACTATACGTACAATGGATATAGGTGGAGATAAAGAATTACCTTATTTAGATTTACCAAAAGAAATGAATCCATTCTTAGGATATAGAGCGATTAGAATCTCTTTAGTACATAAAGATATGTTTAAAACACAATTAAAAGCAATATTAAGAGCATCTGCTTATGGACCAGTTAAAATAATGTATCCAATGATTACTTCAATAAATGAAGTTAGAGCAGCTAATGTAATTTTAGAAGAATGTAAAAATGAATTAGATGCAATTGGTAAGAAATTTGATAGAAATATTAAAGTAGGTATAATGATTGAAACACCATCTTCTGCAATTATTGCATATAAATTTGCAAAAGAAGTTAATTTCTTCTCTATAGGGACTAATGACTTAACGCAATATTTCTTAGCAGTAGATAGAGGAAATGAAATGGTTTCTGACTTATATTCAGCATTTAACCCAGCAGTATTAGAAGCAATTCAAAAAGTTATTGATGCTGCACACGATAGAGGAATACCTATAAGTATGTGTGGAGAATTTGCTGGAAATAAACAAGCTACAGAATTATTACTTGGAATGGGACTTGATGCATTTAGCATGTCAGCATCTTCAGTATTACAAGTTAAGAAAAAAATATTAGAATCTAATTATGCTGAAGCTCAAAAATATAGAGATTTAATCTTAAGTAAAAATACTCCAGAGGAAGTAGTTGACGCATTAAGATAGGAGTAATATGAGAAAATTAAAAACAAAAAAAGAAGAAATGAAACAAGAAGTTGAACAAAAAAATGAAGTTAATGAAATGGAAAATTTACCATTTTCAAAATTAGACTATATTTTTTACTTCTTATTCTTCGCAGTATCAGTAATAAATCAAACACCAGTAAGATTAGTATTAATTATGTTTGCAATTTTTGGAGGGTCAGTATTATTTAAAAGATTTTCTGATAGATTATCTATGGGATTCATTTATAGAATGTTCGTATTTGCCCTACTGTCATTAATTGCATGGCCAGTAAATATATTAATAAAATACTTTTTAGGAGCTTAATATGAAAAAAATAGCAGTAATGATATTTAATGGTGTGGAAGAAGTGGAAGCATTATTTCCAATTGATTTATTTAGAAGAATAGGCATGGAAGTAGACTTAGTTAGCCTTTATACTCAAAAAGGAATAAAGGGTTCACATAATGTTGAAATAATTAGTGATAAAGTTTTAGAAGAAGTTAATTTTATGGAATATGATGGTATATTTTTACCAGGAGGTCCAGGAACTTCAGAATATTTTAAATCTGAATTACTTGAAACCAAATTAGTTGAATACTATAATGAAAATAACCTAGTAGTTGCAATTTGTGCAGCTCCAACATATTTAGCTAAATTAGGATTCTTAGAAGGTAAAAAAGCAACAGTTTTTAGAAGTCTTGAAGATGATTTAATTGAAAATGGTGCAATAGTTGAAGATATGCCAGTGATTGAAGATCAAAATATAATTACAGGAAGATCAGTTGCAGCGGCTAAAGATTTAGGATTTGCGGTAATTGAATATTTATTAGGTGAAGAAAAAGTTAAAGAATTAAAATTACAAATTATAGATTATTAAAGAGAGGGGATTGCTGTTTACAGTAATCCTCTATTATTAGAAAGAGGTAAAAATGTTATTTAGTGAAAAATTAAAAAAATATGCTGAAACTGTAATTAAAGTTGGAGCTAATGTTCAAAAAGGGCAATTGGTAGTTATTAGAGCCCTGACTGAAAATAGAGATTTTGTATATTTATTAAGTGAAGAAGCATATAAAGCAGGTGCTGGAGATGTACAAGTTATGTGGAGAGATGATGTTTTAACAAGACAAAGATATCAATATGCTTCAAAAGAAACTATTGAAGATGTTAAAGATTATTTAATAGCGCAATATGATGATAGTGTTAAAAATAATGGTGTATTTATCTCAATTATAGGATCAGATCCAAATAATTTAGAAGGATTAGACCAAGAAAAAATAAAAGCAGGTACAATTGCTAATTCAAAAGCGTTAAGTGGATTAAGAAAAGCATTAATGAGTGATGAAAATTCATGGGTAGTAATTGGTGCAGCAACAGAAGCTTGGGCAAAAGTTGTATTCCCAGAACTTGAAGTTAAAGATGCAGTTTCTAAATTATGGGAAACTATATTCTATACAATGAGAATAGATGGAGATGCAATTGAAAACTGGGAAAATCACATTGCAAACTTAACAACTAAAGCAAAATATTTAAATGATATGCAATTTAAATACTTAAAATATACTAGTGAAAAAGGAACTGATTTAACTATAGAATTACCTAAAGGACATATTTGGACATCTGGAAAATCAGTTAACTCTAAAGGTGCTGAATTTACAGCAAATATGCCAACTGAAGAGATATTTACATTACCTCATAAAGATGGTGTAAATGGTGTAGTATATAGTACTAAACCATTAAACTATAGTGGTAATTTAATTGATGAATTTAAATTAACATTTAAAGATGGTAAAGTTGTTGCATTTGAAGCTAAAAAAGGTGAAGAAATATTAAAAACATTACTTGAAACAGATGAAGGAGCTTTATCTTTAGGAGAAGTAGCATTAGTACCATTTGATTCACCTATTTCAAATACTAATATAATGTTTAGTGAAACATTATATGATGAAAATGCTTCATGCCATTTAGCTTTAGGTAGAGCTTATCCTACTTGTATTCAAGGTGGGACATCAATGAATGAAGAAGAAGCTTCAAAAGCTGGAGTTAATAATAGTTTAGTTCATGAAGATTTCATGATAGGAGATGCAACATTAAATATTGTTGGAATTACAGAAGATGGAAAAGAGATACCGGTTTTTGTTGATGGAAACTGGGCATAATAAGATGAGGCTACATTTATTGTGTAGCCTTTTTCTATTTTTAAGAACACTTTCAAGTTGTAGTTAAGTATAATAGAATCTTGTTTTAGAGTACTCTTAGACTTCGCTTTTTTTATTGATAATAATCACAATATATGGTATAATTTAAAGAAATATTTGACTAGGAAAGGTGAGTTAAATGCAAATTAAACCATTAGGAAATAGAATATTAATTGAAAAGGTAAAAATAGAGAAGAAAACAAGAAGTGGATTAATATTAACAGATAATGTAGAAGCAGAAAATAATTTTGCAAAAGTATTAGAAGTTTCAGAAAATATTTCTGACAAAATTAAGAAAAATGATTATGTTTTAGTAGATTTATCTAAAGCAATGGAAGTTAGAACCGAAGGTGTAGTAAAATATATTTTAAATTTTGAGGATGTTTATGCAATAGTTGGAGGATATAATGAGTAAAATTATTAAATTTAATGAAGAAGCAAGATTAGCATTACAAAAAGGAGTAGATGTTCTTGCTGATGCAGTAAAAATTACTTTAGGACCACGTGGGAGAAATGTTGTTTTAGATAGAGGATATGGAGCTCCATTAATTACTAATGATGGTGTTACTATAGCTAAAGAAATTGAGCTTGAAGATTATACTGAAAATTTAGGTGCACAATTAATGAAAGAAGTTGCAATAAAAGCTAATGATGTTGCTGGAGATGGAACTACTACAGCTACTGTACTTGCACAAAGTTTAATAAGAGAAGGTTCTAAAATGATACAAGCAGGTGCTAATCCTGTTTTTATTAGAAGAGGAATAGAAAAAACTTCTAAATTAGCTATTGAAAAATTAAGAGAAAGATCTGTTTCAATAAAAGATAATAATGAAATAGAACAAGTTGCTTCAATCTCTGCTGCTGATGAAAATATAGGTAAATTAATTGCTAATGCAATGAAAATTGTAGGGGAAAATGGAGTAATTACAGTTGAAGAAGCAAAATCTCTTGAAACATCAATGGAAGTTGTAGAAGGAATGCAATTTGATAATGGATATTTATCACCATATATGGTTACTGATACTGAAAGAATGACAGTTGAATTGGAAAATCCATATATTTTATTAACAAGTAGAAAAATAAATTCAATGAAAGAAATATTAGTATTATTAGAAAAAGTAGTAGAAAGTTCAAGACCTTTACTTATAGTAGCTGATGATATAGAAGGAGAAGCATTATCTACTTTAGTATTAAATAAAATAAGAGGAGCTTTAAATGTAGTTGTTGTTAAAGCACCTGCATTTGGGGATAGAAGACTTGCTATGTTAGAAGATATTGCCATATTAACTGGTGCAATAGTTATATCAGAAGAAAAGGCAATGAAACTTGAAGAGGCAGATTTAGATGATTTAGGTGTTGCTAGAAGAGTTAAAGTTACTAAAGATAAAACTATAATAGTAGATGGAATGGGTAATGAATTAGAAAGAAAAGAAAGAATTGCTCAAATAAAAGGACAAATAGAAGAATCAAAATCAGATTATGATAGAGAAAAACTACAAGAAAGACTTGCAAAACTTTCAGGTGGAGTAGCAGTAATAAGAGTTGGTGCAGCTACTGAAACTGAAATGAAAGAAAAGAAAATGAGAATAGAAGATGCACTAAATGCAACACGTGCTGCGGTTGAAGAAGGAGTTGTTGCAGGAGGAGGAACTGCATTAATACAAATATATAAAGATATTAAAGACTTTAGTATAGAAGGTGAAGAAGGAATAGGTGTTGAGATCTTTAAAAAGGCTTTATTTGCCCCTTTAAAACAGATTGCAATTAATTCAGGTGTAGACGCTGGAGTAGTTGTTGAAAAAGTTTTAAATTCTAAATTAAATTATGGATATGATGCACTTAAAGAAGATTATGTTAATATGTTTGAACGTGGTATTTTAGATCCTACAAAGGTAACTCGTTCTGCAATACAAAATTCTAGCTCAATAGCTTCACTATTATTAACTACTGAAGTGAGTGTAGTTACAAAAGAGGAAAATAAAAACCAACAAATGCCAGGTATGTATTAGGAGAAAAAATGAAAAAGAAAAAAAGAATTCTGAAAAGAGTAATTTTTCTTGGGATTGCATTGATACTTTTTTTCATTAATAGAGATAAAGTATTTAGCTTTACAAAACTAATGTTATCAGATATAAATTTTAAATTAGTTGAAACAAAAACATTAGTTTATGACAGTTATACTAAATATAATCAAAAATTAGATTATTTAAATAATGTACAAAAAAATGTTGATGAATTAGAAAAATTAAAATCAGAAATACAGTTATTAAATACTGAAAAAATGGAATTACAAAAATTAGCAAAAGAAAATCAAGAATTAAAAACATATTTAGGTCTTGAGAATACAGATGATAAAAAATTTATTGTTGCTGAAGTAATTCTAAAAGATAACTTACAAGATCAAGATGTAATATATATAAATAAAGGTAAGAATGAAGGAATTGTTGAAAATTTACCAGTAATTTTAAATGGAAAAGTAATTGGTAAAGTAAATAAAGTATCTGATAATTATTCGGAAGTATATTTGCTTTCAAATCCTAATTTTAAGATGTCTGTTAATGTAAATGGTATATTTACAGGAATTATACGTGGAAAAGGTTCATTAGGATTTGTAATAAAAAACTTTAATGTTGAAAATGCAGATAAAATCTATCAATTTGATATAGAATCTTCTGGTATAAGTGAAATATATCCAAAAGGTTTACCTATTGGTAATTTTAAACTTGAAGATAAAACAAAATTAATTGAAAATAATGAATTAAACTTTGATATTAAAGATAGAATTATTGGAATTAATACAGTTGTTGTGTATAAATTTAATAATGTTAAACTTGAATTATTAAAAGAGATAGAAAGGGAAGAGCAATAATGAGAAAAATAATAATATATACAATGCTGTTATCAAGCTTAGCTTTTTCTAAAACTTTTGATTTTTTACAACAAAAATTTAATGCAGAAGTAATAGAATCATCTGTGATTAATAACAAAAAAAAGAAAAAAGTATATAATTTAGAATATTCACCGAGCGCTTTAAAGCTTGAAGTAGTAGAACCAAAATTGAATAAAGGAGAAGTTATTACCTACTTTACAGGTAAAAAAACATTGTACTCTCCTAAACTTAAACAAACAGTAGAACAAAAGTTGAGCAAGGAAGATGCTTCACTTTACTCTATTCTAGAAGAATTATCTAAATTAGATAGTAATATTACTTATGAAAAAAACAATAAGAAATATATTTTTGAAAATCAAATGTTAGTTGAAATAATAGCGGATAAATATAGTATTAAATTTACAGAGTATATTGGGAAGAAACCTAAAAAAATTCAATATTTATCAAACTCTGTAACTATTGATTACACAATAAATTATTAATGAAGATAATTAATGAAATTGCTATTATTTTAAATAAAAAAGAAATTTCTGGAAGCAGTGTTCAGGTTACTATGTTTAGTAAAGAGCATGGAAAAATTTCTGCAATTATTTTTAATGCTAGAAATTCTAAGAAAAAACATCTTGCTTCACTTATGCCATTAAGTATAACAGAACTAGAAATTGAGACTAAAAATAATTCAAAAATAATTAAAAATAGTATATTAAAGATGACTTTTGATAAGTCATTAAAAAAAATTGAAAAATTACAATTATCACTTTATGTTTTACATTCATTAAGTCAAATTTTAGAATTCGATAATCCTGAAGAAGAACTATATAATAAGAGTATCGAAATTTTAGAATATATTAATGATTTAGATGATAAAATAATTGAAAATCATAATTTTAGCATATATATACTGATAACTTATTTAAGACGTTTAATGATAGAATTAGGAATATATGATATTAACCAATTGTTATCTCAATATAATTTACATGAAGAATATAAAGAATATGTAGATTATTCTAAAAGTGGAATAATTAAAATAGAAAATAGCTTAATTGCAGTACTTAATTGTTTTGAAGATTATATAAATGACTATTTTAGTGTGAAATTAGATTATAAAAAAATATTGATACTTTAATGAAGGAGAAAAAAATGAAAACAAATTATATTTATGAAAGAATATATGTTGATGGAATAAATTTAAATTTACAAGCAAAAAATAAAAATGCTTTATTAAAAGAAATGTTTAAAGGTTTAGAAAATAATGAAAACATATTAAATAAAGAAAAAGCATTCGAAGATTTAATGGAAAGAGAAATATTAGGAACTACAGGAATTGGAAGAGGAGTTGCTATACCACATGCTAAAACTGATGCTGTAAAAGATATAGTTATAAGTATTGGAATAGTTAAAGATGGTATTGAATATGATGCTGTAGATGAAGAAAAAGTAAATACTTTATTTATGTTTTTATCTCCAGTAGAATTAAGTAGAGAATATTTAACTATACTTGCAAAAATATCAAGATTCTGTCAAAATGAAGATTTTAGAAAAGGGCTTTTAACAGTTTCGACAAAAGAAGAATTAATAGATTTAATTAAAAACATGGAAGTTTAATAGGAGTATATATGAAGTGTCCATATTGTGGTGATAAAGAAACTAAAGTAGTAGATAGTCGTTCATATAGTGATGGTAATTCAATAAAAAGAAGACGTCAGTGTGATATATGTAATAAAAGATTTAATACAATTGAGAAAATCTTTAACTTACCTATAGTTGTAATTAAGAAAAATGGTGAGGTTGAAGAGTTTGATAGAAATAAAATTTATCAAGGGATAATAAGATCACTTGTCAAAAGAAATTATGTACAAAATAAAGTTGATGAGATGATAGATGAGATAGAAAGAGATATATTAACTAATTATGATGGTAAAATTAATAGTAATAGATTAGGTGATATGATATTAGAAAAACTATTCTTATTTGATGAGGTAGCATATATTAGATTTGCTTCAGTATATAATAAATTTGAAAACTTAGATAGTTTTATAAATACCATAAAAGAAGTTAAGAAAAGAAAAGAGAAGAGATAAAATGAAGAAAAAATTATATACTTTATTATTTCTTATTCTATTTTTTGTAATACTTACAGCACTACTTTTAAGAATTTATTCGAATATTAAACAAAGTAGGGAAATGAATTTAAAATTAGCTGAAAGTACACAAAAATATGAAAAATTAAAGGAAGAAAAAGAGAAATTACAAAAAGAACTTGAAGAATCAAGAAAAGGTGCTAATAAAGAAAAATTTGTAAGAGATAATCTAAATATGAAAAAAGATGGGGAAAGAATATATAAGATAGTTGATAATCAAGAAGTAGAAAAGGTTGAAGAAGATAAAACTGAAGTAGAAACTAAAGAAAATTCTGAAACTAAAGAAGAAAATCAAAATAAAGAAAATGGAGATAAAAATGAATAATTTAGAAAATAAAATAAATGAAGCTATAATTATCAATCCAGAAGATAAAATTAGATACAGATTATCTAACTTATATTTATTTAGATCTTTTATACTTTTAGGTGTAATAATTTTTACTATTTTTTATGTTGGACCAGATATTTTTAAAGGTAAATTGACTGAAAACTTTCTAGTATTATTTTTAATACTTGGATTAGTAATATATGTAGTCTATCACTTAATGACTATTTTTAAATTTAATATTACTGTAGATAAAGATATGATAGTGGATAGTAATAACAAAATAATGATAAATCAAATAGAAAAATTAAGTATTAGAGTAATGAAGATTTCAAATAAAAATAATGAAAATTGTTTGGTTATAAAAACAAAAGATAAAAAAGAGTATGTATTTAGATTAAATATTAATAATAAATACAAGTTTATAAAGCAAATTTCTATGCTTACTGGATTAAATGTAATAATAGAAGAATAGAGGGAAAATGATAGAATTTTTTATAGCAAAAAGACACATATTTGAAAGAAAATTTCAATCTATAGTATCTATCCTTGGTATCGCAATTGCTTTAACAGTATTTGTTGTTTCACTTGCAATTTCGAATGGACTTAAAAATAATATGTTAAATTCTATACTTTCACTTTCTCCACATATAAGTGTTGATATTTATCCAAAATACCAAGAAGATTATGAAAGTATTACAAAAGAATTTGATAAATATAATTTTAAAAATATTAATCATAGAATCCAATCTCAAGGTTTAGTTAGTGTAAATGGTTTATCTACATCTACTTTAATTATTGGTACTAACCTTGATAATTTAGATATAAATATAATTGAAGGAAAAATTGAAAATGAAGATTTAACCTCTGTTTTAGTAGGAAATGAATTTATAAAAAAAACAGGAACTATGGTAGGGGATGAAATTACTGTAGTTACATCTGAAATGAGAGAAATAAAATCAAAAATTTCAGGTATATTTAAAACAGGTTTTTATAATTATGATTCAGATTTACTTTTATTTCCAATTGAGACACTTCAATTATTAGAAGAAAGAGGAGAGGTTGTATCTAGTATATCTATTTTAGTAAACAATCCCACTAAAACAGATCAGTTAGACAATTTAGTAAGAGATATAAACGAAAAATATGGAGATAAGGTATTTGCTAGAAGTTGGAGTATGGATAACCAAAGTTTATTGAGTGCAATTAATTTTGAAAAATTTGTTTTAATCTCTATACTTAGCTTAATTATTTTGATAGCATCATTTGCTATTTCAGTAATTTTAAATATGATTGTTAGAGAAAAAATTACAGATATAGGTATTTTAAAAGCAATGGGATATAAAAATAGAAATATTTTAAAAATTTTCTTATTTGAAGGATTAATTATAGGCATAACAGGAATGATTTTATCAGTTATTCTTTCACCAATATTAATTATTATTCTAAAAATGATATTTAAATATTATGTTACATCTACATATTATTTAGATACTTTACCTATCAGTATTAGTATTTTTGAAATGATAATAATATATTTAATATCTTTCCTTTTAATACTTGCTTCAACAATTATGCCTTCAATTAAGGCATCAAAAATGAATCCAACGGAAGCAATTAAATATAATAATTAGGTGATAAAATGTTAGAGTTAAAAAAAGTAAACAAAACATATACAACTAAAGCAGAAAAAATTGAAGTTTTAAAAGATATAGATTTTAGATTTGAAAAAGGGGATTTTATATCAATACAAGGTAAATCGGGTAGTGGTAAAACTACACTATTAAATATATTAGGTTTACTTGATAGAGTAACAGGTGGCGATGTATTTATAGATAATATTAATATCAAAGATAATGATTTAACTGAATTAAGAAAACAAAAAATTGGTTTTGTATTTCAATTTCACTATCTATTAAATGAATTTACTGCACTTGAAAATGTTACAATACCTGCCTTAGTAAATAGCAAAAAATCTAAGAAAGAGATTGAAGAAAAAGCTATTAATTTATTAAAAGAAGTAGGGCTTGAACATAGAATTAATCATAAACCTCAAGAGTTATCTGGTGGTGAAAAACAAAGAGTTGCAATTGCAAGAGCACTAATTAATGATCCTGAAATAATACTTGCAGATGAGCCTACAGGAAATTTAGACTATGAAACAAGTAATATGATTAATGAATTATTTGTAAAAATTAATAAAATGGGTCAAGGAATAATAATTGTTACTCATAGTATTGAACTTGCTAATTTAGCCAAAGTAAAATATAAGATAGAAAATGGTAAATTAAAACAAATTTAAACTTGAAAAAAAAGATTTTGATGGTATAATATAGTAAGGAAGCAATGAAGGGAAGTGCTAATTATGAAAATTATTATTAGTGGAAAACAATTAGAAATGACAGAACCTATTAAGGAATACGTTGAAAGTAAAGTTTCTAAAATTACAAAATATTTAGAAAATATAACTGAAACTAATGTTACTTTAACTGTTGAACCAACTAAGTCTGAAGGAAAAGTTTATAAGGCTATAGCTACGGTTTATGCTCCTAATAAAACTATTAGACTTGAAGAAAGTGATTCAGATTTATATGCTGCAATAGATAATTTATCTTCAGGTTTAGAAAGACAAGTTAGAAAATATAAAGAAAAAATGAAAGATAGAGGTGAATAAAAAATGAGAGCTTTAGCTCTCATTTTATTTAAAATAAAGCTTGACATTAATGTTAAATAATGGTACTATATTAATATAAATTGTAATCATTACAAATTTAAAATAAAATCAGGAGGAATAAAGATGAATAAAACAATCGATGCATTAAATGTATATTTAGCAGACTTAAATGTATTCTATAGAAAGGTTCAAAACTATCACTGGAATGTAGTAGGACAAGGATTCTTTACAGTACATGCAAAATTAGAAGAAATATATGATGGAGTTAATGAAAAAATAGATGTAATAGCTGAAAGAATTTTAGCTATAGGTGGAAGACCATATGGAAATATGAAAAAATATTTAGAAATTACTTCAATTAAAGAAGCTAATGATGAAGATATTTCAGTAAAAGATTTATTAACAGTATTAATTTTTGATACAGAAAATTTATTAGCACAAGTTAGAAATTTAAAAGAAATCACTGATGAAGAAAAAGACTTTGGTACAAGTGCTGAACTTGATAACCATATTACTGAATATGAAAAATTACTTTGGATGTTTAAAGCATATATAAAATAATGTTTGAAAGCTAGATAAAATCTAGCTTTTTTATTTTATAGCGTACTAAAAAAGTACTAAAAATTTTAAAAATGATAAAAAATTTATCTTTTACTTTAAATTGTCTAAAATATTTATAGCCTTATCATTTTCTTTTTTTTCTTTATATAAATGTGTATAGATTTGTAATGTGATATTACTGTTGCTATGTCCTAGTCTATTTGATACACTTGCAATGTCTAAGCCTTTATTGATTAATAAGCTAGTGTGTGAGTGTCTAAAGCCGTGTAATGTAATATGCGGTAGGTTATATTCAATTATAATTCTTTTTAAACATAAACTGTAATTTTCTCTTGTTGCAAATATATTAAAATTATCAATTTTAGGTAAATTGTCAGTATAAGACTTTAATAGTTCTATTATGTTTTGTGGTAATGTTATTTGTCTATAACTAGCGTTATTTTTAGGAGTATTTGAAAATGTACTTGATATTCTAGTCTTATTAATGTTTATAGTGTTGTTGTTATAGTCTATATCTTGTAATGTTAGTCCTGATATTTCGCCCGGTCTTGCCCCACTATAAAACAATAAATTAAAATAAGCCCTTGTTTTAATATCATAATGTTTTTTCAGTATATTATCAAAGTTTTTAAAATCTTCATAAGTCCATATATCTTTTATTTTCTTATCTTTTTTAAAATTAAATTTAATACCTAACAATACATTGTCTTTTAAATGGAAATAAGTACAAGCATAATCAAAAACTTGTCCTAGAAATTCATATACTTGTTTTTGTCTTATAGGTCTATCATTATAAGTGTCTATAAAATTATATATGCTTTTTTTAGTTATATCATTTATAACAATATTATTGAAATGTTCCATTACTTGCTTAGCAATAATATTGTATTGTTTTTTAGTATTGTATTTTAAATTGTCTTTAGTTTTTAAAAATTCAGTAATTAAAGTTGAAATACCTATATTTTCAGTTCCATTGTGTAAAGCTAAATAATCATTTATAAAGTCTTGTGCCTCTTTTTTAGTATTAAAGCCTTGTCTTTTGATTTGTTTATTATTGCCTTTATGGTCTTTACAATTGAATTTAACAAGCCATTTGCCATTGTCCATTTTTTTATAATGTGCCATACATACCACCTCTTTTTACTTTAATATTCTTGTAAAATATGGTATAATAAGTTGAGTGTAAAACATTATACCATTTATGTTTTTTATGATATTTTGTGTGAAAAATTAAAGCTAGTTTGAAGGACTAGCTTTTTTGTTGTTTATATATTTATTCTATTTCTAATATTTTGTTAAAAAACTTTTCAAATGCTATTTTTAACTGTAACAAATCTTCTTTGTCTAAACTAAACTTTTTTTTAGATATAATCTTTGTCTTGTCTATTTCTCGAATTTTTCTTAACTTAATAAAAGCATATTCATATTTTGGGTGTTTTTGATATTTTTTATTATCTATAGTAAAGCCCCCTCTATACTTTTTACCTATTTTTTTACTTGTTATGGGTGCTATCAATAAAGTATTATCTTTTTTATTTATTTCACTTAAAACAAGTCCAAAATGTTTGCCTTTTAAAATTCTTGTTTTTTCATTGTTGTTTGGTAAATCTATTAAATATACTGAAAATAATTCAATCATTTTTACTTTACTCCTTAAAAAAAATTAAGCATACCAAATGATATGCTTGCGTCCGTCCTTAACGAATAAGGCTTATAATCTTTTTTTTAACCGTCCTTAACGAATAAGGCTTAATTTAATATATCATTTTTTGTAATTTTTGTCAATAAAATTTTACTTTTAAGGTAATTTTTGTTTATTAAAAGTATATGTTTTAGCATACACCTCTATTTTCAATTTATAGCCTATTCTAGCCACTTTAGGCCCTTAGCCTTATAATGTGTTATCTTATACCGATATTGTTTAAAACAGCCTATCATTTGGAGTTGTTATTTGATTTACTATCTAAAAATTCTATAAAGTCGTTTGCTTTCTCGAGATTATCAACGTTTAAATTGACTAACATTTTAAGTATTAGAGTAAATAGCTTACGTTTTTCTATATTATTTAAATGTTTCATATTTTCTTCTATTATTGTTATTATTTCTAATTTAAAGTTTGCGTCTTCGTCAATTTTAAAATCATAAAATTTTGCCTGTGATGTTCTTACTTTAAATGAAGTAACTAAATCTTGTAACTGATAATTCCATTTTTTTGTATTTGATTCAATTTCTTTAGTTGGTTCAATTAATAAAAAAAGCGGTACATTTAAACTTTTTGACAGTTTTTGTAGTTGTTTCATTGGAATATTTTTTATTTTACCTGTTTCATACCTTGATATATTAGCCTCAGTAGTTCCTATCATATCCGCTAATTCTTTCATTGTAATTTTTTGAGATTTTCTTAATTCTCTAAGTTTTTCACCAATATCTTTCATATTTTGCACCACCTCTACCTTGATTATAACACTTTATTTTTTACGTGTAAAGTAAGAAATGAACTTAAAATATAAAATTTTAGTAATATTTTTTTAAAAACTTACTTGACAATTAAGTTGATATATTGTAAACTTACATCATGAGTAAGTTGAAAAGTGAGGTGTAAGCAATGAAAAAAAATACAAATATAGCAAATGTAGGTTTAAATTTAATGTATTTTAGAAAAGTTAAAGGACTAAGTATAAACGATGTAGCTAGTAAGTTGAATATGAACTCAATAGCATATGCTAAGTATGAAAAGGGTACAGTAAATATACCTTTAAATAAATTGATAGCTATATGCAAAATTTTAGACTTAGATTTAATATTACAAGCTAACCAATAAAGGAAGATAAAAAATGAAAAAACTAAAAAAGCTAATTGCAAATATTAGAAAAAGTAACAGTATGGAACAACTGAAAGAGTTGGAACATATAAGGGTAAAGCTATGTAAGAATATTTTTAGAAAGTGAGGTATGAAAGATGTTAAAGAAAACATTAAAGATACTAGAAATATTAAAATATTTTGTGTTTTTAGGTCTAATGAATTATGTATCTATTGAAGATATACAAGGAATTAAAACAACTATATTAATGTTTATTTTAGTTGTAGGTTTAGAAATGGTAGCAAGGGTTGAGTGTAAAGATTTTGAAATATAGGAAAGTTAAGGAGTGATTAGAAAATGAAAGAAACAATAAAAGAAATTGATAAACAATTTGAAACATTATTTGATAAACATAAAAAATTCTTTTCTTTTATAGATGTGTGTAGTGACAGTTTTGAAATTAATGGTAATTTAAAAAATGATTTTTATTTATGGGGCATTATAGAAGATTTTATACAAGAAGAAAATAAAATAATTGAAGAATTAGATGTATTAATAACTAAATTAAAAGTAAACAATATAGAGGAGTGATACCAATGGAAAGTAAGGAACAGTTAAAATTAAAAAAAGAAATATTTGACAAAGCATATGATAATAGCAGTAAGCTTGTATCATTTATTAATTTAATAGATAAGGCCCACAAAGATACTGACGGGGTAAAATTAGATTTTAATATATTTGATATGGTAATGTATTTGGTCAAGAATATAGATAATGATTTGACTAAGCTAGAAACTATGATGTAATTTAGGGCCTTGTAGATAGGTAAAAATTTAAAATATAAGATAGGAGAAGATAAACGATGTTAAATTTAAAGATTAGAGAAAATAGAAAAATGGAGAAATGGGAAATTGAAAAGATAATATATGAGCTTGTGGAAATAAAAGATAAAATTTTATATCTAAATACAATAGTAGAAACTACAACAGGGACTACTTTAGATAAAGGTACGATCATAACTTTATTCAATGATTTTTTTGAGGAATATAAGACACAATTACATAATTTATTTTTACTATTAGATAGTAAAGAGCTTGATAACTTTAAAAATAATATAATACCTGCAATAAAAAAAGATAGCAATATAACTGATGTAGAACTTGAAGAATTAGAAAAAATGGTAAGTTATTATGAATTAAAGCCTTTATATTATGGGGACGGACAAAATGGAGGTTATGAATTAGTGTATAGTTTATTTGATTTTAATAGATTTTATACTTTAGGGCCTAAATTAGCCAATTTTATGTGGGAGCTAGCCAATGAGATATTAGAGCTAATAACTGAATTAGAAAAAGAAAATAATTAAACAGGAGGGATTAAGATGTTAAATAATAGAAAAATGAAAATACAAAGATTAGAAAATGAATTAAAAGAATTAAAAAAGGAATTAGGGGAACTTATAAAAAATCAAATAGAATTACCTATAAGACTTGATATAAATGGAACTGATGGACTAAAAGAGGAGATACCAAGATTAAAACAAGAATATTTAAAAGGTAATATTGATATAGATACATTTATTGAATTGGTAGGAACTAAATATACAACAATAGGATTTGACTTAGGACAACAAGAAACATTAACCATATGTGAATATGAAAGTGATATAGAATTAAAAGAAAAAGAATTAAAATTCTTGAAATATAAAACAAATAATAAGAGAGTTGGTAAAAATGAAAAACATTAAATTTGATAAACAGGTTGCAAAAATGTTATATGAACTATATTTTATTATAGGCATTAGATACATAGAGGACGAGAACGGAGAAATGCACGAACTACAAGGCGATGTAATACTAAAAAAATACAATAAATATTATGGGAATTAAAAAAGGAGATGTTAAAAATGCTAGATAGTATTGATATTAATTATTGTGAAAAAGATAAAATAATTGGGTATGAGTTTATAACAAGCTTTTTAGGTTGTAGCCCTGCGACTGCTTGTAAATATATTAAGAAAGCCAATGAATTAGCTAAAAATGAGGGAATAGAACTTTTTATAAAAGGAAAAACAACCTTAAGATACTTTTACCGTGTATGTGGAATAGCAACTAAGGTTGTTTAGATAATTGATTATAGATAAGTGAGAGTAAGGCCCTCACTCATCTATATTATAACATGGAAATGTAAAAAACGCTAGTAAAGGAAAACATATGAATAATTTGGAGGAATAAAAAATGAATAAAAAGATAAGTAAGGAGTAAGGGAATAAATGAGTATGAAATATATTAGATTAAAAGAAGATAAAAGCCCATACAGTAATTACAACAATACTACTGAAGATTTAAAGGTAGTAGAAAAGTGGGACAATGTAGGTATGATGTTACCTGAAAATATAGTTGTAGTAGATTTTGACAGTAGGGAAGATATAGCACAAGATATATTAAATAAGTCAAATGATAAGCCTAGAGCGATTAAAACTGATAGGGGTATACATTTATACTACAAGATACCTGAGGCCCTCAAAATCAAAAATAACAGCAAAGTTTTAACAGTCTTAGGTTGTGATGTGGACTATAAGACAGGACAAGATAAGAAAAAGCAATATATTATTATTAAAAGGTATGGAAAAGATAGGGAAATATTAAGTAATACATCACTTGAAGATTTACCTAATATACCACTTGAATTAATGCCTTTATCATTTAAAGACAGTGTTAACCTTGTTAATTTAAACGAGGGTTCTAGAAATGATAGCTTATTTAAACATTTAGCTAATGCTAGAAATAGATATAAAAAATTAAATGATAAAGATGTACTGCGACAACTAGCACTTGTTATAAATAATTATATGGTAGAACCTTTAGAACATAAAGAATTAGAAAACATTGTAGAAAGTGTAATGAAATATGATGTTAATTATAGTTATCAAGACAACGAACAATTTTATAATACCTTAAAAAATGGTAGTAAAAAGATAAATATATTTAAACTAAGTGATTATTTACAAAGTACATTAAATTTAACAATATTCAATGGTAATATGTTTTTTAAATTAAATGACAAATATACTGAGGATGTAGGAACTTTATATACTTTTATTTCTAAAGATATGCACTTAAATTTAACAAAAAAGGAAGATGTAGAACTTATACATCAATTATCTAAAACTCATAATACCTTAGACTTAAATAGTGATTTATTTATAAGGTTTAACAATGGTTATACATTGAATAGAAAGGGAGAAATAGAAGAAAATATAAACGATAATTTTACACCTTTTTATTTAGATGTTACATATGATCCTAAAGCATACAGTCAAGATGTTTATGATTTTCTTATGTGGTTTATGTCTAATGATAAAGAAATGTTTGAGTATATTAAAAGAATACTAGGACATATACTTATGTATAGGAACTATCCACAGTTTGCCTTTTTCTTTATAGGTGCAAGCGGTAGAAATGGTAAAAGTACATTTTTTAAAATGGTAGCAAATACTTTTGAAAATGTAGTGTCTTTTCTATCTATTGAAGAAATGAACAAGGAAACTAATTTACCATTAATGCAAAGTAAATTAGTCAATGTAGGGGACGATATAAACAACGCCTATATTGAAAATTCTAGCATATTTAAAAGGGTAACATCAGGGGAAGTAGTAATGTCAAGAGCTTTATTCAATATGAGTAGGCCCCAAAGGAATTTTGCAACTTTATTATTCTCTTGTAATGATATGCCTAACTTTAAAGATAAAACAGGTGGAATAGAAAGAAGAATAAGAGGTATACCTTGTGATAATACAGTAAGTGAAGATAATATAGATTATGGTTTAATTGATAAACTTACTACATCACAAGCTAAAAGTTATATACTCAACCTAGCTATTGAAGGTATGCAAGATATATTAAGAAATAAAGGGAAAATGAACGAGCCTAAGAAAGTTTTAGAGTTAAGCAAGGAATATATAATTGAAAGTGATAGTGTAAAAAGTTTTATTGAATACTTAAAAGAAGAAAATATCGACTATTTATATGAGGAGCCTTTTACTGTATATCATAATTATATAATCTATTGTAATGATTATGGTACCAATTCACTAGATAGATCTTTATTTACTAAAAGATTTACAAAGTATTTAGATTTAAAAACTGAACCTAGATATATTGAAGGTGTTAGCAAAAGAGTGTTTGTAAGAAAATAATTTACTACACTTACACCAAAAAGCACTACAGTTTACTACATTTATTGCTACACTTGTGAACATTTTGAAAAGTATGATTTTTACTAGATTTGTTAATATTTTACTACACTTACTACACTTATTTTATATATTATATATAAAAAATATTTAATAATATAACGCATAATAGGTTTATTATATTTTATTATTATATATATAAAGAGCTTTAGGGGTAAATGTGTAGTATGTGTAGTGATAGTATTTCAATGTAGTATTTATCATATTTAGAGGTACATTTTATGTGTAGTAATATGCGTAGTTGTAATTGTAGTAATATGTGTAGTATTTAGATTTAATTGTTTAAAGAAAATAAAAAAAGGAGGTATTATGTTATATAGAATTGATGTTTATTTTAATGCAAAATTTAGTAAAGAAAATAGTAGATATACCGAGAATTATAGCAATGGTTATTATAAGTATGAAATAGATATGGGAGCTAATAGTTACGAGTTGGGGCCTATTAAAGAAATAACTAAAAAAGTAAATGAGTATAATCAAGTATGCTATGAATTTTCATATAAAAACAGTGAAACAAAAACTATATTAATAGCCGATAATGTAATGGAATATCATAGATAGGTAGGTAAAATGAACTATGAACTATTAAAAAAGCTAAAAAATGTAAATGGAGTAATAAGGGTAGGTAATGAAGATGTTATAGACTTTAAAGAATTATATGATATGTACGACTTATATATAACTATAATTAGGGTATGCGCACCAATTAAATATAACCTTTTTGTATATTACCTACTAGAAACATTGAAATATCAAGTAATTGATAAAAAAATAGTAATTAGTATTCAGGATCTAAACAGGTCAAATATAAACAACTTATTAGATAAAGTACATAGTAAAGGAGCTAATTACTTGTGGGGTAGGGTCGTTGACTATGTAAATGAATTAGATAAAGAAACAAGCAAAATGCTAGAAGAAGATTAAAATATTATTATAATATGTCTAATCTTTAGAATTTATAGTCTATTTTCAAAATTAAGGGCCTTAGCCTTGCAATTTATCAAAAAAGATAAGATTTTAAAATTAGGTATGTTTTAAAGCAAAATAAGACTATATTTATATAATAAATCAATTTAATAATTAAACATTTACAAAATAAATAGATAAAAAGAAAGGAATTAAGATAAGATATGATACTAAAAAATAATGATATAGAACAAGCAAGAAAATTAATAAAAGTTGGTTATGGTTCTAATGTAGAGATAGTAAGAGTTTATAAAGAAGATAATCAAAAAATGATAGCTTTAATTGATGTATTAGAGCATTTAGGTTATGAGCCTAGAGAAGAAGAAAGAAGAGGAGTACAAACAAGCAAATATACTAAATGTATAAAAAATGGTGTTAAGAATAAAAAGGACTTACTTACAAAATTTAGTGGTATGCAAACAACTAACCTTGTAAATGATGTAGCATTAATGGAAATAATAGCAAATGAAAAAGGTTATAAAATATTAAATAGTGAAGAAACTAAAGCATATAATGAATATTTAAAGACACTTAAGAAAGGGTAAGCAATGAAAGATTTAAAGATGTTTAATATTTTAGATTTATTAAAAAATTATCATAAGTATAAGCTTATGCCTGAATATAAAGATACAGTAGATAAAATAGATATGATCCTGAAGGCACTTAAAAAGGAAAAATATTACGAGATAATAGAACTAAGACTTTTTGAAAATAAAACAGTACAAGAAACAATGGAAATAATGCATATAAGTTATGGAACTTACAAGAGATATAGGTATAAATTAGTAAAATTATTTAGTAGGTTATGGTATGGACTTAATAGCTAAATTAGAAAATATCAAGGGGTCTATATATGTCAATGATAATCATTTAATTGATTTTGATAGTTTATATACTGAATACTACAATAAACAGTTTTTAGAGTTTTTAGAACTCAATATATTAAGTAAAGGACAATTTATATACAATATCATAAATAAATATGGTTATGTGGTAGAAAATGGACTTATGAAGGTAAATATCAAAGATAATCAAATTAAGGAATTAAAAGGGTTAATGGTTAGGAATTTTAGGTAAGTATCTGGCCATTTTGGCCACCTTAAAAAGAAAAGTATCTTGAGTTTTTTGAGTCCCTAAAAAGAGGAATGTTGACTTTTGTTGACTCAAAAATATATAGAACCTTATAAAACCTTATATCAAAAACTATATAAAAACCTGACAAAACCTGACACTGAAATATATAAAATGCTAACAAATGCTAACATAAAAAACTATAAAAACCTAACAAAACTTGAATTGAAAATGTATCTATAATATCGGTATTTATCGGTATATTCAAAATGTCGATATTTGTCGATATATTGAAAAATTACGGCAAAATACGGCAATTAAAATATAAAGGGGTAATATATGATAGTTGAAGAACTGATACAAGCTAGAAAATCAAAAAATATAGGTAGGTACTTATTAGGTAATTATCATACCTATTTAGAGGAATTAAAGGAACTAGATTATAAAATAGACAATATAACTGACAATAATTATATGCCCTCTTTATATATTAGCCCTTTAGCTAATTTAGGTAATAAAGTACAAGGGGGTAGAAAAAGACAAGATCTAATTATTCAAAAAGAATATATGCAAGAAAAAGGCAAGGAAAAACTAGAAACACAAAGAAATGAGATTAAAAGACTTATAGCCTTACTTGATAGATGTATTGAACTATCAAGCTTGAATAGTTGGTGTCAGTTATTAAAAGATACATATATCAATAGAACAGTAATAGAAGATATTAAAAAAGATAATTTAAAATATGCTTTAAATGATTTTAATATTAATTTGATAAATACTTGTAATGCTAGCAATGAACTAGCTATAAGCCTTATATTTAAGGAAACTTTAAACAATGAGCCTAAATATAAGCCTATAAATAACAAAAGACTTGAGAAAGTGAGAGAAGAACAAGAGAAACAAGCTATATTTAATGATAAGCTAGAACAAGACTTATTAAGTATTTTATAAGGTCTAAATAAAGGGCCTTTTTTATTTGGTGAAAATCTTTTAAAAATCATAGCTAGAGACAAAAAAGTCTTTACTTTTATTATTAGATATGGTATAATTATTATGTAGAAAGGAGGTACAAAGTAATGTTTGGTAGTATACTAAAACAAATAAAAAAAGCATTAAACAAAATTAATAACATATCATTTGAAACTAAAATAATAATCTTGTTAATGCTTATTCAAATTTTAATTGCCTTAATTAAATAAGGTTAAAGGTTAGAGGGTTAGCCCTCTAGCCTTAGTATACTATGATATTAAAAAAAAATCAAATATTAGGAGTGATAAGAAATGACTAAAATTATTATGATAGCTATTTCATTAACTGTTATAGCTTTAGTATTATATAAAGAATTTAAAAACAAAAAATAAAGGGGTATTTATGGAAACTAGAGGGAGAAAGCCAACGGGAAGAGTAAGAGATAAAAGCCTTAATTTTAAGTTTACACAAGAGGAGTTAAACAAGATTAATTTAAAATTAGAAAGTACTAAAGAAAAAAACAGGAGTAATGCCCTTTTAAAATTACTTAAAATAAAATAATTATGATTAAAGATAGATTGTTAATAGATCTATCTTTTTTATTATTAGTTATGTAAACGGTTGCATAAAAGGGTAGGGGGGAAGTCAAAAAAGTTTTGCTTATTGCCTTTTGGTACCGCGTCCTCTCTATTTTGTGGAGAAATCCCGAAAACTCACGAGGGGGAAAGAAAAAATATTTTCTTTTTTAAGATTTATATTTTTTGTAGGTCTTTTCATTTTAAAAAAAATATGGTATAATTAATTAAGAATTAGAGGTAGAGGATTGAAGCATCTACGCACCGAAGTGGTCAAAAGAGACGATGGGTAGCTACGCCATCCTAATTCTAAATTATTAATACAAGGACGGAAAATGTCATACCGTCGCCCCTTAAGTGGAAGGAGATGTAGGGACTTGACACCTACTGTATAAAAAACAAGACAGGTATTAAATTACTTGTCTTTTTTATTTATATCTATAAAATATATAGAATAGAAAGCCAAATAAAGCCCATAGACAAGAATTGTTTTTATTTTAGGGTATTTGTACCTTTAATTTTTAATTTAGGCCCGTTCTTGATTATTTAAAAGATTAGAGGTATACTAATACTGTATTAAGAATAAAAATACAATTTAAAAATTAGCACCTTTTAGAAATGTAGTAAAATCAATTATTAGAGAGATAAAAAAAGAGTACTAAAAAGGTACTAAAAATATTAAAAAAGGGTAAAAATAGACTAAAAATCTAAAAAGTGATTTTTTCAAAAGCTAGTAAATACTAATCTTTTAAAGTGATAAAATTTTATAATATAATTAAAGCATATATTAAATAAGGTGCTACAAAGCTAGTAAATACTAGTATTTTGTAGACACAAAAATGAAAAATGATACTAAAATGATACTAAAAAATAAAGACTAGTTTTTTTCTAGTCTTTTTTTGTTATATGTCTATTTTTTCTAATATCTCTATTGCTTTATCTTTTTTATTATTTTCTTGATAAAAATGTGTGTATATTTGTAATGTTGTTTGACTGTTTGAGTGTCCTAGTCTATTTGATACACTTGCAATGTCTAAGCCTTTATTGATTAATAAGCTAGTGTGTGAGTGTCTAAAGCCGTGTAATGTAATATGTGGTAGGTTATATTCAATTATAATTCTTTTTAAATATATACTGTAATTTTCTCTAGTTGCAAATATATTAAAATTATCAATTTTAGGTAAATTGTCAGTGTAAGACTTTAATAGTTTCATTATGTTTTGTGGTATTGTAATAAGCCTATAACTGGAATTGTTTTTAGGACTGTTTGAAAATGTACTTGATATTCTAGTCTTATTAATGTTTATAGTGTTGTTATTATAGTCTATATCTTGTAATGTTAGCCCTGATATTTCCCCGGGTCTTGCACCATGTCTGTGTTAATATAAGAATGTAAGATTATGACTAAATAAGAATGTAGGATATTAGTAAAATTTAAAAGGAAGGAGATAGAAATTCAAACATGATTAAATAACTTAATATTAGATATTAAGTATAGTATAATATTCATTGATAGGAGAATATGATATGACTTTAAACTCAATAAATAATATTGAAATAAATACTGTTATGGATTTATACAAAATAAAGAAAATAATGGAAGCAGAAGCTATAGAAAAGGTAAATTATTCAGAACTAGGTAGAGAACTTAATAAAGATCCAAGGACAATAAAAAAATATATACATACAGACACAGAAAAGTTAAAAATTAAGAAAAGAATATTTG
>NZ_WOEI01000018.1 GCF_009733925.1 Streptobacillus canis
ACAATAAGAATTCATAAATTATACTCAGTAATTATACTTAAATTATACTTGATAATATTAAAATGTAAAAAACTAAAGAAAGGAGTTGTATGATAAAGTTTAAGAACTAACTATATCATACAAGTAAAAATGAGTTTAGTACCTTATGTAATTGAAAATGAAGGTAATGGAGAAAGAACTTATGATATTTATTCTAGATTATTAAAAGATAGAATAATATTTCTAAGTGGAGAGATAAATACAGAAATGGCAAATGCAATAATCGCTCAATTATTGTTTTTAAATGCCCAGGATAAGGAAAAGGATATAACACTGTATATAAATTCACCTGGTGGTATGGTGACAGCAGGGCTTGGAATTTATGACACTATGAATCATATATCTTGTGATGTTGCAACTGTATGTATTGGTATGGCTGCAAGTATGGGTGCATTTCTTCTTTCATCAGGAACTAAAGGAAAAAGATTTGCTCTTCCAAATTCAGAGGTTATGATACATCAACCATTAGGTGGAGCGAGAGGTCAAGCAACAGATATACAAATAGTTGCAGAGAATATATTAAAAACAAAACATAAGTTAGCAGAAATATTAGCTAAAAATACTGGTCAAAGCTTTGAGAAAGTTATAGCAGATACTGACAGAGATAACTATTTATCTGCAGAAGAAGCACTAGCTTATGGTTTAGTTGATAAAGTATTGGAGAAATAATAATGATAGATGAAAAAGAATTTTATTGTTCGTTTTGTGGTAAAAGTGAAGAAGAGGTAGACACATTATTTTCAAATGAAGATTCTACTGCTTTTATTTGCAACGAATGTATTGTAAATAGGGAAATGGATATAGAAGAAGAATCACTTCCTTATTTTGACGATTTTAACTTATTAAAACCTAAACAAATTAAAGAAAAATTAGATGAATATATTATTGGTCAAGAACAAGCTAAAAAAGTATTATCTGTTGCAGTATATAATCATTTTAAAAGATTATCTATATTAGATAGTGAAAATAATGATATAGAAATGCAAAAATCAAACATTTTATTAATTGGACCAACTGGTTCAGGTAAAACTTTACTAGCTCAAACATTAGCTAAAATACTAAATGTACCATTAGCAATTGCTGATGCTACAACTATTACAGAAGCAGGATACGTTGGAGATGATGTAGAAAATGTACTTTTAAAATTAATAAAAGCTGCTGATTATGATATTGAACTTGCCCAAAGAGGAATAATATATATAGATGAAATTGATAAGATTGCAAGAAAGTCTGAAAATACTTCAATCACACGTGATGTTTCAGGTGAAGGTGTTCAACAAGCATTACTTAAAATAGTAGAAGGTACAGTTTCTTCAGTTCCTCCTCAAGGTGGAAGAAAACATCCAAATCAAGAAATGATAGAAATTGATACTACAAATATTTTATTTATTGTAGGTGGTGCATTTGAGGGACTTGAAGCAAAAATAAAGAGAAGATTAAATAAAAAACAAATTGGTTTTGGTATAGATATTGATAAAAATGAAGAATTAGATGATATGACAATATTTGAACATGTATTACCTGAAGATATTAGAAAATTTGGTATAATACCAGAATTAATAGGTAGATTACCTGTAATTACAGCTTTATCTGAATTAAATAAAGAAGCTTTAGTATCAATACTTACAAAACCAAAAAATGCAATAACTAAACAATATAAAAAATATTTTGAATTAGAAGATGTAGATTTAATTTTTGAAGACGATGCAATAGAAGAGATAGCTGAACTTGCATTAAAAAGAAAAATTGGGGCTAGAGGTTTAAGAAGCATTATTGAAAACACTATGCTTGATTTAATGTATGAAATTCCATCAAAACATGATGTGAATGAAGTTAGAGTTACAAAAGAAATGATACTTGAAAAAAATGAATTATTTATAAAAAGTGAAAGAGGGAAGAATTAATGAATAAAATGGAAATGTTACCTTTTATTCCAACTAGAGAAATAGTTTTTTTTCCACAAGCAGTTATGCCTATAATGGTAGGTAGAGATTTTAGTAAAAAAGCCATTGATTATTCTGTAGAACATACAGATGGTAAATTAGTTTTAGCGATACAAAAACAATCAATGAATGAAGAAATTCAAGGTATAGAGGATGTTGAAACTATAGGTGTTATAGGTAAAATTATCCAAATAATGAAAACACAAGATGGCAACTTAAGGTTAATAATTGAAGGGGAAGAAAGAATAAAGGTAACAGAGGTTATTAATGAAAATGGAATGTTTAAAGCAGGATATGAAAAATATCCAATAGAAAAAACAAAAAATAGAAATAACAAAAAATATAAATTATATTTAGAATCATTAATACAAGATCTAAATATAATTAATAATAGACTTATACCAGAAGATTTAATTAAAAATATTTTTGAAATTAAACCATTTGAAAGTCTAATGTATACTTTATCAACAACTTTGGATTTAAGTGAAGAAAATAGAATAGAAATATTAAAATCTAATAATGTTGATGAGATATTTGAAAATTTAACAAAAGCTTTAAAAATAAGATTAGAGCTTGAGGAAATTGATAGAAGTGTTGAAAATAAAGTTAAGAAAAATATTGAAGATAATCAAAGACAATATTATATTAGAGAAAAAATTAAAGGTCTATATTCAGAATTAGATGAAGAAGATGCTGAAGATGAAATAAATGAATTAATTACACAAATAGATTCGAGAGATTTACCATATGAATTAGCAGAAAAATTAATTAAGGAAGTAAATAGATATAAAAAAATGAACAATTTTTCTGCAGAAGCAGGTGTAATTAGAACATATATTGACACTTTACTAGAGATACCTTGGGAAAAAAGTGAAACAGAGGATATTGATATTAAAGTTGCAGAAGAAATATTAAATAAAGAACATTTTGGACTTAAATTAGTAAAAGATACTGTTCTAGAATATTTAGCAGTTAATCAACTTAATAAAGAAAATAATAAAAAAATGGGTACAATACTTTGTTTAATAGGGCCACCAGGTGTTGGTAAAACATCTTTAGGAGAATCTATAGCACATGCTATGAATAGAAAATTTGAAAGAATCTCATTAGGTGGAGTTCATGATGAATCTGAAATTAGAGGTCATAGAAGAACATATATAGGAGCTATGCCAGGAAGAATTATTGAAGCATTAAAAAGAGCTAAAGTAAATAATCCTGTTATTCTATTAGATGAGATTGATAAATTAGATTCTAATTTTAAAGGTGATCCTGCATCAGCATTACTAGAGGTATTAGATCCAGCACAAAATAAGACATTTAAAGATAATTATGTTGATTTTGAATATGATTTATCAGATGCATTCTTTATCTGTACTGCAAATGATTATTCTGGGATACCTAGACCATTACTTGATAGAATGGAAGTTATCAATGTAGATTCATACACTATACAAGAAAAACTAGCCATAGCTAAAAATTATTTAATTAATCAAGCAAAATTAGAAACAAGCATTAAAGATGTTAAATTTTCTGATGCAGTATTATTAGAAATAATTAATAAGTACACAATGGAAGCTGGAGTTCGTAATTTAAAGAGAGAAATAGTAAAAGTATTAAGAAAAATTGCAAAACTTAAACTAGAAAAACCAGAAGAAAAATTTACAATTAATACAAAAAATCTTTCAACTTATTTAGGTCCAGAAAAATTTAAAAAAGATAAAATGGCTGAGAAAAATGCAAAACTTGGAGTTGTAAAAGGATTAGCTTGGACATCTGTTGGAGGAACTACTTTAGATGTAGAAGCTGTAAAAATGGATGGTAAAGGACAAATACAATTTACAGGACAATTAGGTCAAACTATGAAAGAATCAGCAAGTGTTGCATATACTTATGTTAGAGCAAATCATAAAAAATTAGATGTTGTAAATCCAAAATTTTATGAAGAATATGACATACACTTACATTTCCCTGAAGGAGCTACACCAAAAGATGGACCTTCTGCTGGGATTACTATAACTACAGCAATAGTTTCAATATTATCTGAAAGAAAAGTAAGACAAAATATTGCTATGACAGGAGAAATTACAATAACTGGAGAAGTATTACCAGTTGGAGGAATTAAAGAAAAAGTATTAGGTGCTCATAGAATTGGTATTAGAGAAGTAATTCTACCTTTTGAAAATAAAGGTGATACTGTTGAGCTACCTGAAGAAATACTATCACAAATAAAAATACATTACGTAAAAAAATATTCAGAGGTTGAAAAAATAGTCTTTTCTGAATAACTGAAAGGTAAAAAATGAAAGTAATCTTAAAAAATATAAGTTATGCAGAGGAATATGCAAAATTTAGTAAAAATAAGATTTCAAGTGATATTGTTTTTAAAGAAAAAAATATAGTAGTATTAGGTAATTTTGATGGTGTCCATTTAGGACACCACGAAATTATTAAGAGAGCTATAGATTTAGGGAAAAAATTAAATCAAAAAGTATTGATATATACTTTTAGAGAATATCCTAAAAAAAAGGATACTTTAATTACAACATTATCTGAAAAACTATATATATTAGAAAAAATGAAAATAGACTATGTATATTTAGAAGAGTTTTTTGATATAAATGAATTATCACCTGAAGAGTTTATAAATAAAATAATAATAGATAAATTAAATGCAAGTGAAGTTTTCTGCGGATTTAATTATAGTTTTGGATCTGGCAGAAAAGGTGATATTTCTAAATTACAAGAGTTATTAAAAGATAAAGTTAAAGTAAATATTATCAATCCTGTTTTATTTAATTTAAAAACTGATGAATTAAAAATAGTAGAATTAAATGAGTTAAAAGCTTATCTTGACAAAGAATATTGTGTGATCTCAAGTACATTTATTAAAACACTTATAGAAAATGGTAAAATGGCACATGTACAAAAGTTATTAGGACATGAATATATTATTATGGGGAAAGTAGTTCATGGTAAAAAACTTGCTAGAACATTAGGTTTTCCAACTGCAAATTTACTTTCAAAAAATAAAATATATCCAATGTTTGCAGTATACGGTGTTAAAATTAAGGTAGAAGATGATGATACTCAATATTACGGTATTATGAATATAGGTAAAAATCCAACAATTGAGAACGAAGGATTACATATAGAAACACATATTTTTGATTTTGATATGGAAATTTATGATAAAATAATTGCAGTAGAATTACTTGAAAATATTAGATTAGAAAAAAGAATGAATTCATTAGAAGAGTTAAAAAAACAAATTTTAATGGATACAAAAATCTGGAAAGAGAAAATATATGACAAATATTGATTTACTTGTAAAAACAGAAAATTTTGAAGGTCCATTAGATTTATTTTTACATTTAATTGATAATAAAAAAATTGATATATCTAAGATATTAATTTCTGAGATTATCGATGAATATTTGAATATAATAAAAAATGAAACGGACCAAAATTTGAAAATAAAAATTGAATTTTTAGCAATGGCTACTGAATTATTGGAAATTAAAGCATATTCAATACTAAATGTAGACAAGAAAATCGAAAAAGAACAAGATCTTGAAAAAAGAATCTTAGAATATAAAATTATTAAAGAAATTGCAGAAGAATTTTCTAAAAGAGAAATTGAATATAATGTTCCTTATGTTGTTAAAGGAGAGAAGACTAAAGATCAAGAAAATATTTTCTATTCAATAGAAGAATTAACACTAAAAAATTTAAATCAAATATTTAATGAATTGATAAATAAAGTAGAAATAAAAGAAAAAATTAAAATTAATGTAGTAGATACTTTTACAACTACAGATGCATTATTCGAAATAGAGAAAGAATTTAATAAAAATAAGGAAATAAATTTTTCGACATTAATGAAAGGCAACTTTTCTAAAGGAAGAATAGTTAGCTTTTTTTTAGCGGTTTTAGATTTATTTAAAGAAGGAAATATAGAGATTACTTTATTAGATAATGACTTTATTATCAGAAAGGGATCACATGTTTAAATCAAGTTTAATTGTTATGATAATAAATATGGTTAGTAGAATACTTGGTCTAGTGAGAGAGGTTGTAATTGCTGCATATTTTGGTGCAAGTGGACAAACAGATGCTTATTTTGCTTCAACTAGATTAGCTAATTTTTTTACAACATTATTAGGTGAGGGTTCACTAGGAACAGCATTTATTCCAATTTATGATGAGATTAGGGAAGATAAAGGAGTAGATAGAGCAAATGATTTTGTATTTAATCTTACAAATTTATTAATTTCAGTTTCCTTTACAATTTCTTTATTAACAGCCTTATTTTCGGATTTTACACTTAAATATATTTTAAGATTTAAAGATCCAGAAATGCTAGGAACGGCATCAATATTATTAAAAATAATGGCTTTTTATTTGTTATTTATTTCAATATCAGGATTAATTTCATCATTATTAAATAACTACGGTAAATTTTATATTTCAACTTTAGTTGGTGTTGTATTTAATTTAACTATTATTTTTGGAACAATACTTACAAAAAATAAGCTTGGAATATATGGGCTTGGAATATCATTCTTATTATCAGGTTTATTTCAAGTTCTAATACAATTACCTTCATTTTTAAAGATATTAAAAAAATATAAATTTACGTTCAATTACAAAGATGAATACGTTAAAAGATTTGTTTTATTAATGTTCCCAACATTAATTGGAATATTTGGTTATCAAATAAATGAACTAGTTGATACAGCATTTGCAGGTAGTTTAAAATTAGGAACGATAAGTGCAATAAATTATGCATCAAGACTTTATTTATTACCTATAGGAGTGTTTGCTATTTCTTTATCAGTCGTAGTATTTCCAAACCTTTCAAAAGCAGTAGTTAAAAAAGATAATATATTATTTAAAACAACAATTGAAAGAGGAATGAATCTACTTGTAATTTTAATTATTCCATCAAGTTTGGGATTGATTTATTATTCAAAAGAAATAATAACATTATTATTTATGAGGGGTAAATTTGGAGTAGAAAGTGTAATTTTAACATCAGAAATATTAGAAATATATGCGCTAGGTTTATTATTTTTCTCAACAATTCATCTTTTAACCAGAGCACATTATGCTAATAAAGATAGAAAATTACCTGTAATTTCATCATTAATAGCGATAGCAATAAATATTATTTTAGACTTCTTATTATATAAAAAATTTACACATAGAGGTCTTACATTTGCAACTGCATTTTCTGCCTTTGTAAATTATTGTATATTATTAATATCTCTTAAAACAAGATATTCAAATATTAGTTTGCTAAAGTATGCCAAATTTATTGTTATTGCATTAGTTGATTCAATAATATGTATATTTGTGATTGAAAATTTAGTAAATATACAAAATCCAAATATTGAGATAATTATTAAGTTATTAGTATTTATAATTTTATATTTTGCTATTTTATCTATAAAATATATTAGGGATAAAAAAGAAATATTAGATAGATAAAAAAGAACTGTAAAACAGTTCTCTTTTTTGGAGGGATATCATGATAGAAATAACAAATCTTACCAAATCATATGGTGAAAAGAAAGTATTAGCAGACTTAAATTTAACAATTCATTGTGATGAATTTTTTGTAATAGTTGGAACTTCAGGTAGTGGTAAGACTACAACTTTAAAAATGTTAAATAGATTAATTGAACCTACAGAAGGTGAAATTCTATTTAATGGTAAAAATATTAAAGATTTTGATTTAAGAAGTTTAAGATTAGAAATGGGATATGTTTTACAAAAGATAGCTTTGTTTCCAAATTTAACAGTTAGAGAAAATATTGAATTAATCCCTGAAATGAAGGGGTGGAGTAAACAAAAAAGATTAGAAAAGTGTAAAATTCTCTTAGAAAAAGTTGGTTTAAATCCTGATACATATTTGAATAGATTTCCAAAAGAGTTATCTGGTGGAGAGCAACAGAGAGTAGGGATATTAAGAGCAATTATAACAGAACCTAAAATATTATTGATGGATGAACCTTTTAGTGCTTTAGATCCTATTTCAAGAAGAGAACTACAAAAACTAATTAAAGAATTACATGATGAGTTAAAAATTAACATTATTTTTGTAACACATGATATGCAAGAAGCAATGTTTTTAGCAGATCGAATTGCAATAATGTCTAAAGGAAAATTAATACAAGTAGATACACCAAATAATATTAAAGAAAAACCTGCAAATAAATTTGTAGAAGAATTTTTTAAAAGTGTAGAAGGTGACTGCCATGGGTAATTTATTTAATACATTAATAGAGAGAAAAAGTGAATTATTAATAGCGCTTTATGAACATTTGGAAATATCGCTAATAGCCTTATTCTTTGCAATTTTGGTAGGTGTTTCCTTAGCGTTATTAATTTCAAAATATAATAAAATAACAACTGTTTTATTACAAATTACAGGAATATTTCAAACAATACCATCTTTAGCCATTTTAGGATTATTAATTCCTATATTTGGTATAGGGAAATTACCTGCGATATTAACTTTAATACTTTATGCTGTTTTTCCAATATTACAAAATACAATTACTGGATTAAATGAAATTGATAATTCTATAAAAGAAGCAGCAGAAGCATTTGGGATGACTAAGTGGGAAAAAATTAGAAAATTTGAATTAGCACTTGCTATGCCTGTAATTATTTCAGGTATAAGAACTTCAACAGTAATGATTATTGGTACAGCTACACTTGCTGCATTAATTGGTGCTGGAGGTTTAGGATCATTTATTCTGCTAGGTATAGATAGAAATAATAGTGATTTAATAATAATTGGAGCGATTTCTTCAGCAATTTTAGCAATATTATTTAATTCCGGTATAGCATTTTTAGAAAAATTTAGTTTTAAGAAAGTATTACTAATATTTGCGTTAATATTTAGCTCTTTTTTTATTTCAATTAGTCCTAAAATGATGATGGATAATAAAACTATAGTAGTTGCGGGTAAATTAGGGGTAGAACCTGAAATAATAATAAATATATATAAAGAGTTGATAGAACATTATACAGATATAAAAGTTGAATTAAAACCAAATTTTGGTAAAACCACTTTTTTACACAAAGCATTAATTTCAGGAGATATAGATATATATCCTGAATATAGTGGTACAATATTATTTTCATTAGTATTTACTGATAAAATTAGTAATGATTCTATTGAAGTATATAAAATTGCAAAAGAGTTAATATATAAACAAGATAAATTAGTATATCTACCAACTATGGATTTTCAAAATACATATGCTTTAGCAATGAAAATGGAAGATGCTAAAAAATATAATATTGAAAAAATTTCAGATTTAAAGAATATAGAAAATAAAATAAAAACAGGTTTTACTTTAGAGTTTAATGACAGAGAAGATGGAAATAAAGGGTTAAAAAGACTATATAATTTAAATCTTGAAGTTATTACTGTAGAACCTTCACTGAGATATAAAGCTATTAAGAATAATGAAATTCAACTTATTGATGCATATTCAACAGATAGTGAAATAAAAGAATATGGATTAGTACTTTTAAAAGATAATTTAAGATTATTTCCTCCATATCAAGTAGGACCACTTGTAAGAGAAGAAGTATTAGCAAAGTATCCAGAAATTCAAAATGTATTAGAAAATTTAAATGGTATACTGACTACAGAAGAAATGATTGAAATGAATTACAATGTTAGAGTCAATAATAAAATGCCTAATGAAGTAGCAAAAGAATTTTTAAAATTAAAGGGATTGATATAAATTGGAAAAATTAAAAAAAAGATTACAAAAGTTTGTAAATGAAAGAGATTGGAATAAATTTCATACACCAGAAAATTTAGCTAAATCTATAATGATTGAAGGTGCTGAATTATTAGAAAATTTTCAATGGGGAGAAGTTTCATATAATAGTGAAAATGTAGAAGAAGAAATAGCGGATATAATGATTTATTGCATACATCTAACAAATACATTAGGTTTAGATCCTATTGAAATAATAAATAAAAAAATGGATAAAAATGATAAAAGATTTAAAAAGGTGATAGAGGGTGAAAATAACTAAAAAATATTTATTACTAATAGCAGGGATATTATGGTCAATTGCTGGATTTAATATCTTAAAAATTGGATTAACTACAGGTATAAAATGGTCATCAATTGCAGTTTTATTAGCTTTAGTTATATTTTATTTATTTAATAAAAATATATTTTCAAAACTTGTAATAAAACATACTGCAAGAATTATGGGATATGTTGAGGAGAAAAAAGAATTTTATTTATTTTTTGATAAAAGTTCATATTTGATAATGATTTTTATGATGAGTTTTGGAATTGCTCTGAGAAAATTTAGTTTAGTTCCTTTATTTTTTATTCAGTTTTTTTATACTGGATTAGGTTGTGCTTTATTTTTAGCGGGTATTAGATTTATTAAAAATTATCTTGAAGTAAATAAAAAAAATGTTTCCAATTAGGAAACATTTTTTTTGTTATATTCTAGAATTTAAATGATCCGGTGTAAAAAATAGATTAGCATTATTTCTAACTTCTTCTAGGGTATATTCTTTTAAAATTTCACCGTTTTCATAAACAAGATTTAAAATAGAGTTTGGATGATAATTATTTTCATCTAAATGTGAAATTTTTATAGTTTGTATTTCACCATTTTCTTTTTGTATTAAATCAAGTCTACCTTTTTTACTTACTTTACCTTTATCAGTAATTGGATCTTTATAAACATCTACTAATTTATCGTTAATTTTTACACAACTACATTTCATTGCAAATTTATGCGTATCTCTATTAATACTTGATTGTTTATTTCCTTGAAGTAAAGAGCCACCACAACCAAAAGCTATGTTTTCTGCTGAGTACCCATTATCTTTTACAGATTTTAAGATATCCCACACATTATCTTCGTAAATTCCATCTCCTTGAATAATTCTAATGTTATTTAATACTTTATAACCTTTAGAATTAATTGTAACACCAAACTTTTCTTCTACAATTTTTAAAGTAAATAAAATATTTGTAATAGGGTCTCCACTATCTGGTCTTAAAACAACTAGACCATCTCTACTAAGTATATCTTCTTTAAGTTCTTTAGAGAAGATATTTTCAATTGCGTTATAGTAATTATAACTATCACTAACAATAGAAACAAGTCCTGTAGGGAATTTTTTTATCATATTTTTATATGCATCTTTTTCATGATTTCTTGTCCAAGAAGTCATTGTACTATGTTCTGATGCAGGGATAGAATAACCAGCCATATCTGCATTATAATATTTTCTACCAAAAATTAGTGATTTTAGTGTATCAGTACCTTTGAAGTTTGTTAGATGAGCTAAACCTCCAAGACCAGCACTTTCTTCGCTTGAAACGCCTCTATATCCAAAATCATGAAGTTTAAAATCAATTTCACTATCTACATTATCTGAAGTTTGATTTAAGTAGTATAAAATAATTTGTTTAATTTTGTAAGAATATGTTGCAACTGTAATAGGGTACCATACTTTTAAAAGTAAAGTTTCAAACCAACTTACTACCCAAGGAACTTTACTGTCTGTAGATTCAACAGTAACAAGAACATTGTGATTTTTGATTATTGCACCTTCAGGTAAAGCTCTTATTCTTAAAGGTAGTTTACCATCAAGTTCTTTAACAATGTATTCCCAACCTTCTCTATTAAAGGGTAATCCGTGCATAGTTAATATTTCTTCAGCTTCATCAACCATTTCCATTGTAGCTCTTTTTGTTAAATATTTTTTCAAATAATATTGTAATCCAAAGAATTTTGTATATCCATATAATCCGCCACGACTTTCAATATAGTCATGAATATATGTAGTGTTTTCTGGATATTGTAAAAAATGTGATGCTTTATATGAATCTGTCATTAAGATTAAATTTTCCATTATTTTCCTCCTTATATACTGTGAATATCAATATTTTCAGTTGTCATTTCAGATAATTTTGACATATATCTTTTTGAAGTGTTTTCATCAGTTAAAAGTATTAATATGTCTGAATCTTTTAATATTGTGTCACCTTTAGGAATAAATTGTGAGCTACCCGCTCTTTCTATACCGATTATAAGTAAGTTTTGTGGCCATTCAATGTCTCTAATCATTTTATTTGAAAGACTTGAATCAGACATTACTGGTATTTTAATAGTTACAATTTTTTCATTTTTTTCCAAATGTTGTGCTTCTTCATCATGCTTTTTAAACATATTTTCAAATAATTCTTCATATACAGAATTATGTTTTAATAATTCAGAAAATGCATATGTAACAGCAGCAGTAATAACTAAAGAAAATAAGTTAGAGAAATTTCCACTCATTTCTAAAATTAATATAATTCCAGTTATTGGAGTTCTAACAACTGCTGTAAAGTATGATGTCATTGCTATTAAAACAAATAATGTAATATATTCTTCTGAAAAATTAAATGTATTTACTAAGAATAGACCATATATTTTTCCGACTAAAGCTCCTATTACAAGTAGAGGTAAGAAAATACCTCCAGGAGCACCAGTAGAGTAAGATAACATTGTAAAGAAGAATTTTCCAACCAATATTACACCAAGTAGTCTAAAAGTAGTAGTGTAATCTAATAAATGTTCAATTATATGATGTCCACCACCTGTAATGTCTGGTAAAAAATATATTACAAGTAGTGAGAATAGTGCAACAATTGATAATTTAGTATAACCACTTAATTTGATACTTGAATAAACATCTTTAAATTTTATAATATAGTAATTAAATACTGAAGCAAGTAATACCATAATAAAAGATAATATTGATACAAGTATTAAATGTAAAAGAATTTCTTTTAGTTCAAAATTAACAGGTGATATAAAACTAAATGATTCAAATGATAATTTAGTACCTAATATAAATTTTGAAACTAAATTTGAAAATAAAGATGCTATTAAAACACATATTAATAAAATAGGAGAAAAGAATTTATGTAATTCTTCAATTGCAAAAATTGCTCCAGCAAGAGGAGCATTAAAAGCAGCGGCTAAACCAGCACTTGCTCCACATGTTATTAAATATTTTTTTTCAACTTCTGTTCTTTGACTTATCTCATTTACTCCTTCACCAATTAGAGATCCTAAATGTATTGAAGGTCCCTCTCTACCTAGTGAAAAACCAATGAATATGGCTAATAGTCCAGAGAAAAATTTAGTAAATAATTCTGGAAACCAATTAAATTTTACCTTTTTTTGAATTAATCCCATAACTTGTGGGATACCACTACCTGAAATAAGTGGATATTTATTTAATGTAAATTGTATTATACAAGCAATAACAACAAATCCAACCATGATTAGTGGAAGACGTAAATTAATGTGTTCACCTATTAGGCTATTTCTAAATAAAGTGATTTTACCTAATAATAGGGTATATGCTGATACAACTACACCAGTTATTATTCCAGTTAATAGAGAATAAAATATTAACTTTAAACGTATTTTTCTGGAATGAAAATCTATGAAAGATTTAATTGTCTCAAATATTCCGTCCTTTTTCATAAAAATACCTTTCTAAAAAAAAATGGTGGAAGTGACGAGAATCGAACTCGTGTCCAACATAAAAACTAAGCAAAATATTCTACAAGTTTAGTTTATTTAAATTTTTAACAAATAAATACTAAATAAACAAAATTTTATTTGCGAGATTATATAATTTCCTCACTAAACATAATCATATTAATAAGTAAGCCATTAAAATGACGTTACTAATTGTATAATGGCACTACAAGTAATAACGTTAGCTGAACTACGCAGCTAAAGATAAATTGTTTTTTCCAATTATTTTTTGTGGTGTTTAAAGAGTATACCATCTCTACTTGCTAATTAAGCCCTTTTTATACTGTCAAAACCAAAACACTCCCACATATGTAATAATTATAGCATATTTATTTAAATTATTTCAATTATAAATTATCTTTAAAATCAATTCTATCAATAGTATTGAATATCTTTATTGATTCTAAATTTGTTAAACCAAGCATAAAAATTGAAGAATTAATGTCTTCAATGATTTTTTTCTTATTGTTATATTGGAACAGAATTGTGTATTTTTTTATCATTTTATATTTATTTAAAAGTATTGCAAGTACAAAAGCATCAATTTGATATTTGTATTTTAAAGTATTGTTTGCTAATTCATTTATTATATTAAAAGCTTTAATATATTTTTTCATTAATATATTTAAGATAAACTCATTTTTTTGTACATTTTCATTACTTTTATCAAAATATTTTTTTGCATTTTTATGTAATGAATTCATTAATAGAGTATTTTTTAAATGATAGTTAGAAAAAATTCTATTATATAATGCATTAAGATATATTTCATCATTTTTTTTTGGAGCAATTTTTGAAGCATGAAAATCACATAAGTAGAATTTTTTATTTTGAAATAGTATATTAGATATTTCTACATTAAATAAATCTTCTAATTTTTTTGATGAAATAATTTTTTCAATTTCAGAAAGATCATTTTCATAATTTTCTGGTTTATATACATGTAGCGAAAAAAATAATTGAACAATGTATTGTAAATTTTTTTCGATTATTTTATTGTATGTTAAAAACTTTAACAGTTTTATCTTTTTTTCTGTTAAATTATATTTATCGTAAATATTAATTAATTCAGATACAATAAATATTTTGATTTCGTCATCATCTACTTCAATACTTTTGTCTATTAAATCTAATGAAATTTTTTCAATTGTTTGATCATATATTATTAATTCAAGAGTATTCATAAATTCTTCTACTTCTTTTTTCATATTCCACCTCAATAAAAGTATACATTCAAGAATTAATATTGTCAATATATGGAAAAAAATGTAATAATGTGATAATATATATGAAACAAATAAAAAAAGGAGAATTATGTTATTGAAATATTTTTATATTTTCATTATTTCTGCAACTCCATTTATAGAGTTAAGAGGTGCAATTCCATCATCTCAATTAATGGGATTACCACTTATACCATCTATACTTATTTCTGTTTTTGGAAATATTTTACCAATACCATTTGTATATTTTTTTGCAAAAAAAATATTGGACTGGGGTAAAGGTAAAAAATATATAGGAAAAACTTTCACATATATTTTGAAAAAAGGACATCAAGCAGGAGAAAAAATATTATTAAAGAGTGGTAATGGATTTTTCTTGGCACTTCTATTGTTTGTTGCAATTCCATTTCCAGGAACAGGAGCATATAGTGGGATACTAGCAGCTTCGCTACTAGATATAGACTTTAAAAAGAGTGCTACAGCAGTAACTTTGGGAATCATAGTTGCAGGAATAATTATGACAATGTTAACTACGTTTTTTAAAATCGCAATATAGTTTAAACCTTATAAA
Organism: Streptobacillus canis; assembly: GCF_009733925.1. Lineage (NCBI taxonomy): Bacteria > Fusobacteriati > Fusobacteriota > Fusobacteriia > Fusobacteriales > Leptotrichiaceae > Streptobacillus > Streptobacillus canis. Next base: position 15,381 of record NZ_WOEI01000018.1, read on the forward strand.
TCCTAGAATTTATTAGGTTTTTTTTATTTTGTGGAATAAATTTAAAAAAATATTTAACTTATCTATTGACATATTTATAAAATAAGGTTATATTATGAGTAAGAAAAGCGAGGTGAAAATGAGGGGGATATTTAAGGGTAATAATAAAACAGAAAATTTTGAAGCTGTTGAAGAAGTTATTGAGGAAAAAAAAGACATAAGAATAGAAATTATAAATAATATACTTTGTGAATTTGATAACAAGAATAAAAAGTTTGAAAAAAATTTTGAAAATGATTATAAAAATTTTATCCAAGATAGAGATAATTTAGAAATAAATTTTTTAGTTTCAAATAAGACTAGAGAAGGATTTTATTCAATGTTAGAAAAATATGAATATGAAGAAAATATTGAATTTATTTCTGCAGCCTATTTAGAAATTGATATAGATAAAAGGGATTTAATTGAAAAAAGATTATTTGTTGGGCAAGTAGAAAAAGAAGGAATAATTTCAGAGTTTAAGTTTAAGTTAGTAAAAGATGAGAGATATAAAGGAGAAGTAGATATACTTCAAAATATAGCTCAACTAAATAATTTATATATAAATTATTTACCTTTACATTTATTTGAACGATTTTATCATATAAAAATTATTTCAATTACAGGGAATTTAAATTTGTATGATTTGAAATTTGATAATGAAATAAAAATAAGTTTTGATTTTGAAGAATTTACAGAAAATGTTAAAGTTAATTATCAGTTATATTGGAATATTGAAAAAGTAAATTTTTTTGCAACAAAAAAAATTATACCAACAGAAAAAAATATATATTTTGAATATTTATTTGAATTGGATTCTAATTTTAGATTCTTAGTAGTAGATAAAGAAAAAAATATATATGGAATAATAAATACGGGAGAGTTTTTAAAAGTGTGGACTTTAAATTCTAATTATAAATTATGGAATTTATATAAAATCAGTAATTTAAAAGAAGAGGTGATGTATTCAAATAAAATTGAAATTGGATATTTAAAAGTGTTAAATGAGGAATGTATTAAAAACATAATTTTGTCAAATACTATGTTTAAAGAAAGTGTTTTGAATTATGAAATATATTTTGAAAAAAATATTCAAGGGGAGGAGGTAACAAATTTAGGGATTTTCTTTAAGAATAATTTTTATGCACCAAATGATATTTTAAGATATTTGGGTGAAATTTTAAAAGAGATTTTTCCTAGAAAAAGATTTAAATTATGTCAAAAGGAGTATTAGAAAGAAAAATTCCATATTTCTATAATTTTACGTGGTTTGTACTATTTGATCATATAAAAAAATATGGATTGTATGAAGGTTATTCAAAATTAATAAAAACATTAAAGACTGATAGTAGTTCATTTTTTTCGACAATGCAATTTGTATCAGCATATTTAAATGACTTTGACAAATATCTAGCGAGTTTAAATCCTGATTTTTATGATTTTGTTGATGTAAATGAACTTAGTGAGGATGAAAAAAATGTTGTATTTATTTTAGCAGCATCAATGGATCTAAGAGTAAATAAACCTATATTTGAACAAATATATGAATATATTATTAAAGATTTGAATTTAAAAGGCGAGTATAAGGAAATAATTGCAAAATATATTTTAAAATATAAAATAACTAAAAATATAGATTATGTATTAAAGAATATGATAGATGAAGTATTTCCTAAAAATATACTTTATAAGAATCTTGATAAAAATAAAAATGTTCTATATGTTACAGATAGATTTAATTCTGAGAAAAATAGATTTATAAAAACAATTGAAAAATATTTTTTAGAAAACGATGACAAAATAAAAGTATATTGGGGTAAACATTTTACTGTTTTAGATCATAGAAGCATTTCAAAAATAGAAAAAAATACATTATTTTAGTAGGGAGGGATAAGTTGTTTAACTATAAAGTAATCATAAATAAGGGAAGTGATAATTTAAACATAGAACAAGCGGAAATATTTGATTTAAATTATACTATAAAATCAAGAAATGACAGTTTAGTTTTAGGTGATAAATCTATATCTGTATTATTAGGAATAAAGTTTTTAAATGATCCAAATGATAAAACTATTCGTGAAAATAGTAAGAAAAAATTAAAAGAAATATTTAATTGGAGTAAATCTATAGATGATTATAGAAAAATCATTATACAAGAAATACTAACAGAAGACGAAATTATTGAAATTAGTTTTGAAGGAATGTATATTGAAGAAATAACAAAAAAATATAATGTTGAAAACATAGGAGAATATTTGATATTATTAAAGCAAAAAATACTACAAAATAACAAAATAAAAATTGAATAGGGGGTTAATATGAAATGTGTAGTTTTAAGAATAAATAATATAACTTTTGAAAATATATACATTTATGATTTTAAATCAAAATGTAAATTTAACTCACATAATGAAGATATAGTAATCTTTTCATGTGATAAAGAATATGAGGAAAAATTAAATATAATTTTAGAAAGTGATGAAATTACATATGAGATAGTTGGATTAGAAAATAAAGAAATGAAAGGTCTTATAAAAGAATTACTAATTGAACCATTAAACGATTCAACAATTGTTGTAAGATTATGTGGTGTAGATGAAAGTATAAGACTTTCATTAAATAAAGGTTTAGTCAGACTTTATCAAGATACAAGATTACCAGTAAAACAAGTAATAGAAGACGTATTAAAAGATTATGGTTTTAATTATCATATTTCTAAAAATATTAACATGGAAATTGGAAGGGTTTATTATCAATTTAATGAAGATGACTGGTCATTTTTAGTGAGAGTATTATCAGATTTTAATGAGAGAATATTTATTAATAGGGAAGGAATAATTGTCTTTGGTGAAGAACAATTATTTGAGGTAGAAGAAATTGCTTAAAGTAAAACAAAAATACTTAAATGGTAATTACATGATACAATTTGAATCAGAAAAAATATATTCTTTAGGAAAAATTATTAAATATAAAGATCAAAAATATATTGTAAATGAAACTGAAATTGGTTTAAAAAATAATTTCTACTTTAGTACAGTAACCTGTACTAAAGTAGGAGACTTTAAAATCAAATCAAAAAGAAATTTAAATATAATTGGTAGCTCTTTAAAGGGGAGAGTGGTTAAAATATTTTCAGAAGACGAAAAAGCTTATATGAATGTAGATTTTAGTGAATTTTTAGTTATGAATTTTGGTAAAATACAGGAATTTGGTAAAAACTATGTTAGCATACCATATAAAACTTTCTACTCACAATCAAGTACTGGATTATTTCCAACTCCAGAAGTTAATGATGTTGTTGATGTTATATTCATAAATGAAGATGAAAACAACATGAAGGTTTCATGGAGTTTAGAAAATGAAAATAGTTCGAGATTTAATGATGGAGAAAAAAGAAATTATTTAAATAAAGAATTAGATTTAAATTTTAACAAGGATGTATTTAAAGTCAATTTTAAAAATAAGATTGATATTTTAGGAGGTGAGATTATACTAAATAGTAAAGATATATTATTAAAAACAAAAGAAAAATTAGGGTTAGCATCGGATTTTGATATAGCAATTGAGGCAAATGATGATTTACAAATTTATGGGAAAGAGGTGATGATAAAAAATAAAGGAAAGAGTTTAAGTTTTATTAGTGATGGGGATATACTCTTAAAGGGGAAAAAAATTCATAATGATTAAGAGGTGAATAAATGGATTTTAATAAAGTTGAGGAAATAAAAAAGACAAAAGAAATTACTGATTTTTTGATAAATTAGCAGATATATTCTTATTAAAAACATATAATGATATTGATGATTACACTTTTGGAAGATATTCATTAAATAAGCTAAAAGTGGTAGAAAAATTCCCAAACACAGACTTTGACTACCTGGTCTACACAACAGAAGGCCATGAGATGCAAAATGAGTTAATAATTATGGAATTAATGGATATCGCTGAAGAAATAAATCCAATATTACAAGAATTTAATGATCAAGAAATTTATGTAGATGAAAAAATAAAGTATTTTTACAATCATAGTGAGATAGACTTTAAAAATATAAAATCTAAAAACTCAAATTTTATAAATCTTATTGATTATAGAGGTAAAAATTTAAAAATAAATATAGCTGGAATTTTAGCAACGGCTTTTATATTTGGTATAAAATCTACAAAAGATTTTTTGAAAGAAAAGAATGGAATATATCTTGATCATAATATGATTCCAATAACTGAATATTATAAAAATTTTGAAATAATAGATATAGCAAATATATTTATCAAAAAAATTGAAGAAGTTGTAGTACCAATTGAAAATAAGGAAGATGAGGAATTTATTGAAAAAATTCCTGAAAATGATAAAAAAGATTTTTTTGGACAAGATAGTAAAACAAGCCTCTCTTCTGTTATTGATGCTCTTAAGAATCCAGAAATTTTAAAGGTAATCTTAGAGTTAATAAAAAATAAAAAGAATAATACCTTAGATGTTAAAAAATTAAATGATACTTTTAAGGATTCGGAATTGATAAAAATAAAAGACTTTGAAACAGAGAAATTTGTTGATAAAACAACAAAAAAAATGGTAAAGCAAAATAATGATGTAAATAGATTATTAAAAGAAAAGTATGAATCAAAAGAATATAATCAAAAACCTAGTCATTATATTGAAAAAACAACCAATAGAGATACTTTAGAAGATGATAACGAAGACATAGATACAATACTTAATAACTATGAAAAAAATAGTAAAGATAATTCAGGTATAGGTGATGTAATTAGACAAAGAGGTTATGATGATTTTAGAGATATTTCAAAAAAAGATAAAAAGTTAAATATTGAAGATATGATATATTTAATTCTAAAGAATAACAAAGGAGAAGAAGAATTAAGAAAATTAGAAAATTGTTTGGGAGAATATAGTTGTAGATATATCAATGAAAATCTTTTAAACAAAATAAAATCTTTCACAAAAAATTTGTTCTTATCAAAAGTTAGTGAGTTAATAAATAGAAATCTAAAATATACTGGAATAGATTATCAAATTGATTTAACAGAATACGACTATTTGAAATTTGGTAAGAAAGATATAGACGATGTTAAGATTAGAGGTGATAAAAGAATTCTAGATTTTCTTAAGATAAACAATTTAGTAAAAAAAAGCTTTGAGGTGGATTCAAAAGGGGTGAGAATTTATCCAAGATCTAGAAGGATTTTTGACAATATTTTAATTGAATATATAAAGAAGAGGTTAAATTTTAAAAAAGAAAATTTTGATGGTATTGATATTAAAGATGCCAATCACTGTAGAAATATACTTATTTTGTTGGATGAACTTACTAATGGACTAGCAGAAGATGATTATTCAAGATTAGATGAAATTGGTAGTGAATTAAATATTACAAAAATGATTATTGCTTTACTTAAAAATAAATTTAGGTATAGTAATAAATTATTAGAATTATTAAATTCAAGTATTGATAAAAATTATGATGAATATACTAAAGATTCTACAAGATCAATTGATAAATCAAGTATATTGAATATTTTTCCAACAAGTATTAGCTTAGAAAAACATTGTGAGATAAAGAAAATTAGAGGTATTTATTTTTTCTATAAATCATTTTATGAAGATGAAAAAAATAAAATTTTAAAATCTGAAACAATTGCAACTACAAGTGTTTTAGTAAAGTGTAGTATGTGTCCTACTCCAAGTAGATTTATAACAGGTAGTGTTAATACTTTTGTTAAAGGAGATATGGTATTAACTGAAAATGATAAATTAATTACGCCATTTGCTACATGTGCTTTATCTAAAATTTGTTCTATTAATATTTTAACAAGTAATTGGAATAATGTATCAAATATTACATATTTAAATGCTAGAGCACTATTAATTAGTTCAAATATCAATTGTTCTGTTGGAGGGTTAATAACTTTAGAATCGACAATAAATAAAAATGTTTTAAAATCAGAGATTAAAGTAAGTAATATTCAAAGTGATAATAAGACCAAAAAGATAAGTCCATTTAGGACTAAGTTTGAACTTAAAGAATTTTTAAATGACAGGATTATTTCTTTTAAAAAAATAAATGAATTTTATCTGATGAAAGAAAATTCAATGAAATTCATTAAAAATTTAGAAATATTTATGAGAGAATCTGAAAAGATACTAGCAAGTTTTTTAAAACTTAAATATTTTGAAGATAAAATTGACTACAAGTATGCAATTTATGATGATCTAAAAATTATTGATATTTCTGATGTATCTGAAGTAGTAAAAGAATATTATTATTGTTTTATCAATAGAAAAAACAATAATAAAGGAACAAAAATTTACGAAAAATATGGGAAAAATATTAATGCTCATGATTTTGTTGAAGAATATTTAAAAGACTGTAATTTTATTAATTCGGATTATGAGGTGGATGAAGGTAGAAATTTAAATGAGCCAATTTGGATTAGATATTTGTTAAAAGAATATAATAGGTATAAAAATAGAAAAAGAAATATGACTCTTAATGAAGAATTTAAAAGAAAAATAGTTGAATATCATAAAATAGGTGGAGGTATTGATGCAAATAGCCAAAAACCGTGGTGTGCTTCTTTTGCAAATTGGATATTACATATCTCAGGAATTGGATCATATAAAACTCCTTCTTCACAAGAAATGATTAAAAAATTAAATAGAATAGATAAATCGTTATATGGTTCTATTGTAATTTATACAAAATATGATGAAAATAATAATTCGACAGGTCATGGACACATTACCTTCATATTAGGAATAACAGATGATAAAAAGCAATATATCTGTTTAGGGGGTAACCAAGATAGGGAGATTAAATTTAGTAAGTATTATGTAAATAAAAAAATGGGAGTAAAAGGTGGTTATTTTAAAATTAATGGAATATTTTGGCCACCAGGATACCCAGTTGAAGGAATTCAGGAAATAAAATAGGGGGGAAAATGAGAAAATTAATATTATTATTTTTAATTTATTCTAATGTTGTATTGGCAAATAATAATGCTAAAATTAATACAAGCGAGGAAATAAAAAATTTAAAAAAAGAGATTGAAAAAATAAAGATAGAAAAAGATAGAGAAATTGATGAAATAAAGAAAGAGAGAGAAAGAGAAAAAAATGATGTAGAAAATTTAAAATATGAAGGTTTAGATGTACATGCAAGATCAGAAATAGATGAATATTCTATAAATATGTCACAGAAGTTAGACTTGTTAAAAGACAAATTGAAATCAAGATATAAGATTGGTAAAATAGAAAGTTCGGGGGAAAGTTTTTTAACAAGTCTTGATAATGAGGATACTAAGTTTAATTTTGGTATTATAAATAAATCATTTGTTAGTAAAAATTCATATAAAAATAATACAGATATTTTTTTCATAAAAAATATTAATAACGATGGAAATATATTTGGTGTTGGAGTATACGGGGGTTACATCAACACTAAATATAAGAAATTTACTAATAAAGATTTACATGGTTTTGATATAGGTGTAATTATTGAAGGTACTTTACCAGATTATGGTATAAATTTTGTAAGTTTAAATGAATTTAATAAAGATTTTAAAATTAAAGATAATTATTCCTCAAATTCAATTGTAGGAGGGGTAGGTTTAATGTATAAAAAAAGTTTCGGTTCAATATTTTATGTAGAACCATTGGCTTTTATGCTCTATGGAAGTAATATAAATTCAAAACTTAAATTTAATAATACAGATGTTTTGGTAAAAAATAATTTTATGTATAGTGCAGGTGGAAATTTAAAATTAGGTTTAGAAAAAGAAATTGATGAAAATATATATAATTTTTTCATAGAGACTACATTTGATAAAAAAATAAAAAAAGAAAATAATTTAGTATTTAAATTTAAAGATAAAGATAGATATTCAAATGTACAACTTGAAAATGATATAAATTTAGATTTAGGAATGGGGTTAGATATATTATTAAAAAAAGAACATCGATTACATATTGATGGAGGTATAAGTTTAATCCCAGTTGAAAAGCTCTATAAAATAGGAGTATCTTATGAGCTTTTAAAATAATGCTACCCACCATTATTATCTATAAAAAATACTGGCTTAGGTCAGTATTTTTATTTTTTTCTTGACATTAATATTGTTATGGTGTACTATATAAATATAACGACGGTACTGTTAACATGAAAATATATACAAAGATTAGAAAAAATGCTATAATATTATGATGAAATATAGGAAGGTTAAGAAAATGAAAATTAAAAACATAGCTATTATAGCACACGTAGATCATGGGAAAACAACACTAGTAGATGCTTTATTAAGACAATCTGGAACTTTTTCTCAACATGAAAAATTACAAGAAAGAGTAATGGATAGTAATGACATTGAAAGAGAAAGAGGAATAACAATATTTTCAAAGAATGCTTCAATACATTATAATGGGTATAAAATTAATATTGTTGATACACCTGGTCACTCAGATTTTGGAGGAGAGGTACAAAGAATATTAAAAATGGTTGATTCAGTATTACTTTTAGTTGATGCATTTGAAGGAGTAATGCCACAAACAAAGTATGTATTAAAACAAGCTTTAGAACATGGTTTAAACCCAATTGTAGTTATTAATAAAATTGATAGACCAAATTCTGATCCAGAAAATGTTGTTAATATGGTATTTGATTTATTTGTTGAATTAGGTGCGAATGATGTACAACTAGATTTTCCGGTGGTTTATGCATCAGCAAAAGCAGGTATTGCTAAATTAAATTTAAAAGATGATAGACAAAATATGAAGGATTTATTTGATTTAATTATCGAAAAAGTACCTCAACCTGAAGGAGATATAAATGAAACTCTTCAAATGCTTGTAACTAATATAGAATATGATGAATATGTTGGTAAACTTGCAACAGGAAGAGTATATAATGGTACTATCTCTAGAAATCAAGATATAGTATTAGTAAAAAGAGATGGGAATCAAGTAAAATCTAAAATTAGTAGAATATATGGATATGAAGGATTAAAAAGAGTTGAATTAGAAACAGTAAGTGCTGGAGAAATAATAACAGTTGCAGGGATAGAAGGTGTAGATATAGGAGAAACAATTTCTGATAAAGATAATGTTAGAGCATTACCTTTAATTGATATTGATGAACCAACTCTAGCAATGCACTTTATTGTAAATGACTCACCATTTGCAGGAAGAGATGGGAAATTTATTACTTCAAGAAATATATTGGAAAGATTAACAAAAGAAGTGAATCACAATGTGAGTATGAAACTTGAACAAACTGATTCTCCAGATGTATTCTTAGTAAAAGGTCGTGGAGAACTTCAATTATCAATACTTTTAGAAAATATGAGAAGAGAAGGTTATGAAGTACAAGTATCAAAACCAAAGGTAATATTTAAAGAGGTTGATGGAGTTTTACTTGAGCCAATTGAATATGCAACAATAGATGTAGCAGATGAGTTTGTTGGTGTAGTAATTGAAAAAATTGGAGTTAGAAAAGGTGAAATGACAAATCTTGTTCAAGGTGGAGATGGTTATACAAGGCTTGAATTTAAAGTTCCAGCAAGATGTTTAATTGGATTTAGAAATGAATTCTTAACAGATACAAGAGGTACAGGTATTTTAAATCATACATTTTATGATTATGAAAAATATAAAGGAGATGTTCCTAATTTTAGAAAAGGTGCATTAATTTCAATGGAAAATGGAACTACATTTGCATACGCTTTAAATAACTTACAACCAAGAGGTATTTTATTTGTTGAACCAGGTGTTGAAGTATATGAAGGTATGATAGTAGGAGAACATACAAGAGACAATGATTTAGTTGTTAATGCTTGTAAAGGTAAAAAACTTACAAATATGAGAGCGGCAGGATCAGATGATAATGTAAAATTAGCTCCAGCAAGAGTATTTACATTAGAAATGGCACTTGAATATATTAATGATGATGAATTAGTTGAAATAACACCAAATGAAATAAGACTTAGAAAAAAATTATTAACTGAAAATGAAAGAAAAAAAGCTAGAAATAGTATAGATAGGTGATAAAATGGAATTATTTTTATTAATAAATGTATTTTTAACTCCAGTATTAATGATACTTTTAGGCTATCTTTGGACTAAAAGATTTCCAGCAAAAGTAAATAAACTTTATGGATATAGGACTAAGTGGTCTATGCTATCTCAAGAAACTTGGATTTTTGCTAATAAAATGTTTTCAAGATTATTTTTATTATTTGGAATTATTTCAGTAATTTTTACAGGAATTTATGATAAATCTAAATTCACGTCTTTAATTTTTATACAAATTATTCTATTATTAATACCATTTTTAATAACAGAAGTTACTTTAAGAATAGTTTTTAATGATAAAGGTGAAAAAAAATAAAGGAGGAGAGATTTATATGAAGAAAATAACATTATTTTTTATGATGTTTTCAAGCATTATTTTTGCTGAAAATAACATAAAAAAATTAGATGAGAAAGTTAACTCTACATATATTATAAAAGAAAATAAACTAGAAAAAGATAGATTAAAAAGTAATCTTATGGATTTCAATAAAATTAATGTTAGCACTGGAATTGACTATTCTAAAACTGCTGCAGGACATGGACTAGTTCAAAGCAATAATATTAATTATGCATTTATTAATTATAATCTTTCATTTGATTTATTTAATAAAAATATTGCTAGTCATAGTATTAATGCTTCAAAAACAATTAATGAATATTTCTATAATAGAATTGGTGAAAATGAGATTGATTATCAAATTTCAAAATTTAAATTGGAATCAGAGAAAGAAAAAGAATTGTTTGATAAACTTGAGTTATTAAAAAAATACAATTTACAAAAGAAAATTGTTGAATTAAATGAAAAAGAAAAAGTAAAATTTGATCAAGATAGAAAAAATATTGAAAAAAGTTATCAGATTGGTGCAATTTCAAAATACGATTATGATGTTGCTAAAAGTAATTTAGAGCTTTCAGAATTAAGATTTTCATTAGATAAAGATACACTTGAGCAAATTAAAATTAATTTATTATCAAATGATATAGAATTAATGAATTTAGATTTAAACTTTGATGGTAAAAGACTTGATGATAAAATCTTAATGGAATATGTTAAGAGAAAATATATAGTTATGGAAGAATTAGAAATAGCAAAAACAGAATATAATCAAACAAAAGATTTTATGATGAATAAATTACCTTTAATTACTCCAGCTGTTGGTTATGATATTAAAAATAATGCATTTACAGCAGGAGTGACTGTAGCAAAAAGTTTTGATATTGTTACAAGTGAATATGACGAAATGGAAGAATTGAAACAAGAAATACAAAAGAAAAAAGATGATTTAAAATTATTAGAACAAAAAATGTTTTTAGAAGAAAAAAATGCATATAATGCAATCTTATTTAAATTTATTTTAAACAGAACAAAAGTTAAAAATTTAGAAAACGAGCTTAAGATAGTTGAAAGAAAATTTGAACTTGGTTCTGAAAAATATATTACACTTTTAGAAAAAAGAAATGAACTATTGAGAAGTAAAATTGATTTAGAAGAATCAATGTTAGATGTTAGTTTATATAATTTAAAAATAAAAAGAGGTGTTAAATAATGAAAAAATTAAGTAGAACAAAAAAAATATTATTAGGAATAGCATTATTAGCGATAATAGGATTAGGAGCAAAAATTTTTTCAGGTTCTTCTATTGAAGTTCAAAATGGAGAAATGGTTCAAACATATGAAGCTACAAAACAAAGTATTGAATTAAAGTACGAAGTTTCAGGAGAAGTATTTAGTGAAAAAGAAGTATTGATATTTTCAAATTTACCTGGAAAAGTAAATAGAGTTAATTTTAGAACTGGAGATGTAGTTAAAAAAGGTGATGTTTTAGTTGAATTAGATTCATCAAGCTTACAAGAAATAAATTCAAATATAGATAAACTAAAAATAAATTTATCAGCAATACAAAAAGAATATAATGATGTACTATCGTTGTATAAAATTGGTGGTGTTTCTAAAAATGAAGTTGATAGATTAGGCGATGCAGTTCGTTTAGCTCAAATTGATTTAAGAAATGCATATAGTAATAGTGATGAATTTTCAAATAGAATATTATCTACAGTTTCAGGTGTAATAACAGAGTCAAATGTAGATGAAAACTTAAAGATTGATCAAAGCAAATATTTATTTAAAATTGTAGATGTTGAAAACTTAAAAATACAAGCTGAAGTCCCAAATTCTAAAGTAAAAAGTATTAAAGAGGGAGATAAAGTTAATATAACATCTGAATCATTAGAAGATGGAAAAGTAATTGAAGCAACTATTACTGAAATCTCAAAAATTTCAAAGAAAAATCAACAATTTAATGATGCAGTTACAGATGTGATAATTAAAATTGATGCAAGTTCTGGATTAAAACCAGGAGATTTAGTTAAATTAAATATAGTACTTGATAGTATAAAAGATGCTGTAGTTGTTAATTTCTTAGATGTATCATTTGAAGATAATAAAACATATGTATATACTGTAGATCAAGATGGAAAAGTTAAAAGAAATGAAGTTGTATTAGGTAAAACTAATAATGAAGTTTATGAAATTAAATCAGGTATTAAACAAGGAGATAAAATTTTAAATAATACTGAAAAATTATATAAAGAAGGAGATAAAGTACAATGATAGAAGTTAAGGATGTTACTAAAGTATATCAAAATGGTAAACTTTCCTTAGAAGTACTTAAAGGCTTAAACTTATCAGTAAGTGAAGGAGAGTATGTTGCTCTAATGGGTCCTTCAGGAAGTGGAAAGTCAACTTTTTTAAATATTTTAGGTTGTTTAGATAATTTAACGACTGGTACATATATATTAAATGGTATAGATGTTTCTGAGATGAAAGAAGATGATCTTTCGACAGTTAGAAATGAAAATATTGGATTTGTATTCCAAGCATATAACTTGCTTCCAAAATTAACTGCCTTAGAAAATGTAGAATTACCTGCAATGTATAAAGGTATAGATAAAAAAACTAGAATTGAAAAAGCTAAAATAGCTCTAGAAATGGTAGGGCTTGGAGATAGAATAAATCACAGACCTGTTGAAATGTCAGGAGGTCAAAAACAAAGAGTTGCAATTGCAAGAGCATTAATAAATGATCCAAAGATAATTTTTGCTGATGAACCTACAGGAAATTTAGATAGTAAATCTGGAGAAGAAATACTAAAAATATTTAAGGAACTAAATGATAGAGGAGTTACAATAATAATGGTAACTCATGAGGAAGAGGTAGCACAGCATACTAAAAGAATTATCAGATTAAGAGATGGAGTAATAAATTCTGATGAAATTGTAAAAGAGAGAAGGGGATAGTATGAACATATTTGAATTAATAAAATTATCTCTTAAAAGTTTATATGGTTTCAAAATGAGATCATTTCTTACAACACTTGGGATTATAGTTGGTATAGGCTCTGTTGTAATGATATCATCTCTTGGTGCTGGATTCCAAGATGGTTTATTAAGTGATGTTACAAAAACTTATTCTAAATTAATAAGTGTAAATATTAATCAACAAAAATTTAAAAAAATACAAAAAAGTAGAAACTATTATTTTGATGAATTAGATATGAGAGCAATTGAAAAAATTAAAAATATAGATAAAGTATTTATTGATAGTAGTACTGGTGGATATGATGATAAAGATATGTTTTATATTGTTAATCCATTAAGTAAAAATGCTTTTGAAGCCTTAGATACAAAAATTTCTATTGGCCGTCCATTTACAGATGAAGAATTTAGAACAAAAAATAATTTAGGATTGATTGGTAGAACAAGTGGCATTAGTATGTTTGGCTCTGAAAAAAATGCCTTAGGTAAACAAGTAACCTTCAACTCTTATGAAGATGGTTCGGAAGTTAAACTAACAATAGTAGGTACTATTATTGAACCTGAAGAAAAAGCTAAAAAAACATTTGGAAATAATTATGTAACAATAATTACAACTGAAAAACAATTCCCAACAAAAGAATTTAACATGGGAGTTACAATAAAGGTTATAGATGAAAAACAAATGGAAAAAACAGTTGAAAATATTAAAACGTATTTAAATGCAAAGGCTTCAGGACAAGATATATATGATGTTAAACAATATTCAGATGACATAAATCAAGCTACAGATATTTTAGATAAAATTTCAATATTTATATCTCTAGTTGCAGGAATTTCACTTGCTGTAGGAGGTATAGGTGTAATGAATATAATGCTAGTTTCAGTTACTGAAAGAATTACAGAAATAGGTTTAAGAAAAGCGATAGGAGCTAAAAATAAGGATATATTATTACAATTTTTAATTGAAGCAGTTACTCTTACTTTAGTTGGAGGATTAACTGGAGTTATTTTTGGTATGTCACTTGCTTTCTTAGTAGGTATACCATTTGAAATAACACCTATATTAAAACCTAAAGTATTAATAATAGCTCTTATAGTTTCTATGGGGACTGGTTTAATATTTGGAATATACCCAGCTAAAAAAGCATCTAAATTATCACCAATGGAAGCTTTAAGAAGTGAATAGGGTAAGAGGAATAATCTTAGGGTTATTCCTTTATTTTAATTAAAAAAAATCTATTTTGGGTATATAATTAATATATAAATTATTTTATAACTGCTATTGATAAAATATAAAAAAAATGTTATAATAGTTTTACCATACGAGTCGGGGAAGTAGCGGGTCCTTGTACCTGAAGTCCGCTTTAGCAGGGATGATACCAATTTTGAGGATAATTCTGGTGTTCACGCCATGTTTTATTGATGTTGAGAAAATAGTCTTGTATTGTAGAGATTCAGCGAACTATGTCAGGTCGGGAACGGAGCAGCATTAAGTTGAGATTTCTAGGTTTATGAGGTAGCTAGTTTTGAGTTGATACTACATGAAACCAATATTGGGCTTATTCGATTAATTGGTGTATGGTAATAGCTAGTAATCTAGCTTTTTTTATTATATAGGGAGAAAATATGAGAATAAGTAAAGTTGACTATGTAGATCTTTATGAGTTTAAAAATATAAAACATGAAGAAAATAATATTTATTATGCTATATCATTTGAACATAGAATTTTTGGCTACTTAATTTTAAAAAAAGAAGATAAATTAGTAATAGATCAAATATATATAAAAGAGGATTATAGAAATAGTGGATATGGATCTAAATTATTAAATTACGCAATTTATGATAGCATTGACTTAGGGTATGACCAAATAGTCGTAAACAAACATAAAAGAGTTGATAATTTTCTTGAGAAAAATGATTTTATGAAAATAAATGATATTTATACAAGGACAAACTTAAAAGAAGAAATTGATGAACTAAATTCAACAATAAAAGTAAGTAAAATTTCGATTATTATCAATATAATACTAGCTGCATTTAAATTGTTTTTAGGATATTCTTTTACAATAAATTCATTAATTGCAGATGGTATAAATTCATTTGCAGATTTAATTAATAATATATTAGTATTGGTAGGAGCAAATATTGGGAAAACACCAAATGATGAAGAGCACCCTTTTGGTCATGGTAAAGTTGAATCAGTATTTAGCTTAATAATTGGGGTAGTAATAATATTTACTTCATTTGGTGTATTAAAAGATGGAGTATCAATGTTGGCAAGAAAAGAATTTCCAGAAATCACAGATAAATTTTTAATAATAGTAATAGTTTCATTGCTATTAGTATTAATTAAAATATTACAATATCTTTATGTTTATTTTATCTCAAAAAAATATACTAACCCATTAATAAAAGCACTTTTAGTCGACTATAATGTTGACATATTATTGTCAACTTCAGTTGTTTTAGGATTATTAATTTCAAAATATATTTCTCCAAATATGGATGCATTATTATCAATAATAATTTCAGGATATTTAATATTACAAGGTTACAAAATAGTTAGAGAAAATACTTTGATTTTAATGGATTCACAAGATGAAAATTTATTGTTAAATGTTAAATTACTTACACTAGAAGTAAAAGAAATTGAAAATATACATGATATATATATGACTAGTGTTGGTAAAAATATATATATTATTGCTGATATTAGAGTGAAATCAGATTTAACATTAGAAAGAGCTCATGAAATTTCAGTGATAGCAGAGAAAAAAATAAAATTTAGATATTCAAATATAAAAAGAGTAATATATCATATAGAACCAACATATAATGAGGAGTAAAAATGAGAATAGTTGGACCAGCAGGAAATTTTGAAAAATTAGATGCTGCTATAAAAGCGGGAGCAGATGAAGTCTTTTTAGGTTTAAAAGGATTTGGTGCAAGAAGAAATAATGATAATTTTGCAATGCAAGAATTATTAGATGGGATAGATTATGCTCATAAAAAAGGTGTTAAGGTTTTACTTGCACTTAATACTATTATGAGAGATATGGAAATAAAATCAGTATATAAGAATTTTAAACCAATATATGAACATGGTGTTGATGCCGTAATTGTCCAAGATTTTGGTTTAATTAAATTTTTAAAAACTAATTTTCCAGATTTAGTACTACATGGGAGTACGCAAATGACAGTTGCAAATTATGTAGAAGCAAACTATTTAAAAGAACTAGGACTTTCAAGAGTTGTTCTAGCAAGAGAACTATCTTTTGAGGAAATAAAAGAAATTAGAGAAAATACAGATATAGAACTTGAAGTTTTTGTATCTGGTTCAATGTGTATTTCATATTCAGGTAATTGCTATGTTTCTAGTTTTATCGGAGGTAGAAGTGGTAATAGAGGAATGTGTGCTTATACATGTAGAAAGAAATTTAAAGATGAAGAGGGAAAACTTTCATATTTTTTATCTCCAAATGATCAATTATTGCAAGAAGAAGAAATTAATAAATTAAAATCTATAGGAATAGATGCTATAAAGGTTGAAGGAAGAAAAAAACAACCAGAATACATATATGAAACAGTTTCATATTATAGAGATGTTTTATCAGGAAAAAGTAGAGAAAGTGAAAGCTATAAATTATTTAATAGAGGATACTCTAAAGGTTATTTTTATCTTGATGATAAATTAATGAATCATAAATATTCATCGAATTTTGGATATTTGCTTGGTAAAATTGAAAATAATGAAATAAAAATATTTGATGATTTAATTCTAGGAGATGGTATTCAATATGTAAATCAATTTTTTGAAAAGATTGATGGAGTATATGTAAATAAAATTTTTAAGAATGGAACTAAAGTACAAAATGCACAAAAAGGTGATATCATAAGATTATCGGACATACCTAAAGGCGCTAGATATGTTTATAAAAATTATTCAAAAGAAATAAATGATAGAATAAATCATGATATTAAAATAGAAAAAAGATTTAAAAAAATAAATGCTAAAGTTATAGCAAACTTAAATGAAGAGATATATATTGAGTTTTCAACATTAAATAACTTTAAAAAAGAAATAAAAGCGTTTGTTAAAGGTGAGATTTTAGACTCTACTGCAAATAAAAAAATTACAGAGGAAGATATTATTTCTAAACTTTCTGAATTAGGAGACACTGATTTTGAAATTGAAAATATTGAAGTAAATTATGATGGAGAAGCGTTTATTCCGTTTAGCAAAATTAAACAATTAAAAAGAGCGTTGGTTGAAAAATTAGCTGAAAAATTAGTAGATTCATATAAACATGAAGAAAGAGAATATATTGAATTTAAATACCCTAAGCTAGATAAACCAACTAGTCCCATTTTTTCAGCTTTTTGTAGAACAGATGAACAGGAAGCAAAATGCAGAGAATTAGGGATTTCTAAAATATATAGAGAAAATTTTGATATTGCAAAACAAAAAAATATCTCTAATCCTATTTTAAATCAAGAAACAAATTTAGTTTCTAATTTATATCAATTAATTAAAGGTAGAGAAAAAGGTTATAAAAATCAAGCTATTAATTGGAATTTTAATGTATTTAACAATATAAGTGTTGATGTATATTCTAGTTTTGAAAACGTGGATACTGTATTTTTATCACCCGAATTAAATTATAAGCAACTTAAATTAATGACAAATACTGTGTTAAAAAGAGGGTTAGTAATTTACGGAAGTTTAAAAACAATGTATATTGAACATACAATAGATAATAAAAAATATAAAGAAATTCAAGGGGAACATTTTGATAGATATAAAGTAGTAAAAAATGAACTTGATAACATTGAACTATACCTATATAAACCTATGAATTTAATACCAAAATTAGATCTAATTTATTCTTTAAATTTAGATGAATTAAGATTAGATTTTACTTTTGAAGATGAAAATGAAGTTGAAAAAATAATTAAATCAATTAAGACTCAATCTGGAAAATATAATCCTTATGCTTTCGAGATGGGAGTTAGTTAAAAAATTGTCCAAAAATATTTTTTTGGACATTTTTCTTTTTAAATATTTTCTTTGCCAAAATGCATATAATGTTTGGTAAATACTACAAAATATGATATAATAAATAGAAAAAAGAGCTAGATTGGGAGAGAAAAGATGAATAGTAAAGAGAGAAATTTTTTAAGAAAAAGAGCACATGATTTAGATGCTGTTGTTAGAGTAGGAAAAGAAGGGGTTACAGATGCTGTAATTGATAGTATAAAATCATATATTGAAAAAAATGAATTAATGAAAGTTAAACTTTTACAAAATAGTTTAGAAGATGTTACGTTAGAGTTAGTAAATGAAATTGAAGCTAAAGCTAAATGTACATTTGTGGGTTCAGTTGGAAAGACTATGATTTTCTTTAAGGAAAAGAGGGATAAAAATAAGATTGGAGATATAACAAGAGAGTTTTTAGAATTCAAAAAAAAGCGTCGTGAAATGAATGAATAATGGATTTATACTTGGGAATAAAATACTAGATATAGTTTTTATTGCAGCATTTGCAGCACAAATATATAAATGTATTTCTCCATTATTTTTTGGCAAGAAAGTTGATTTCAGTAGATTATTTTCTACAGGTGGGATGCCAAGTTCACATTCATCTTCAACAATGGCATTATGTACTTCTATAGGAATTGTGAAGGGATATAATACTGTTGAATTCGCAATTGCAGTTTTATTTGCAATTGTTACAATGTATGATGCAACAGGTATTAGGCAAGAAGCTGGAAAACATGCTAAAATTTTAAATTCAATTATTGATGAAAAACGTTTTTTATATAAAGAAGAAATTAAAGAATTAAAAGAATTTCTTGGACATACACCACTTGAAGTTTTAGTCGGAGCAATATTAGGTGTAGTGATATCATTTTTAATGAAAGGATACTTATTATCATAAAATGAAAAAAAGATTAGATGTACTTTTAGTTGAACTTGGTCATTTTGACACAAGAGAAAAAGCAAAAAGAGAAATTATGATAGGAAATGTTATTATTAATGATAAGGTTGAAACTAAAGCAGGGACACAATTTAAAGAAGAAAATATAAAAGAAATTAGGATAAAAAACAAATTGAAGTATGTAAGCCGTGGAGGATTAAAACTTGAAAAAGCAATTATATATTGGGAATTAGACTTTAATAATAAAGTTGTATTAGATATTGGTGCATCTACAGGAGGATTTACAGACTGTGCTTTACAAAATGGAGCAATAAAAGTGTTTGCAAATGATGTGGGAACTAATCAGTTAGATTACAAACTAAGAACAGATAGTAGAGTAATTTCACTTGAACAAATTCATATTAAAGATTTAGAATTAAATGAAAAAGTTGACTTTATTGTTATTGATGTTTCTTTTATTTCTTTAACAAAAGTAATTCCATATTTTGAAAAATTTTCAAAAAAAAATACGGTAGTAATAGCTTTAATCAAGCCACAATTTGAAGTAGGTAAAGAAAAGATTTCAAAAAATGGTATTGTAATTGAAGAAGAATATCATGATGAAGCTATTAAAAAGGTTATATCATGTTTTAAAGAGAATAATTATGAAATTAAAGAAGTTATAGATTCACCAATACTTGGAAGTAAAGGGAATAAAGAGTTTTTAATTTATACAAAAAGGAGACCAACTATGATTTGTCAAGTATAAATTAATAAAAATATAGTTGGATAGATTATCAAATTTTAGACAAAACAAAATTAGCACTAAATGATGTGCTTTTTAAACAATATTAATTATCTTAAAGAGTCAGGATCAAAAACAACATTATCCTTAAGGATTTTAAATATAACATGAATTAACTTTTTAGCAACATGACCTAAAGCAGAGTAATGTTTTTTACCTTGATTTCTTTTTAATTGATAATATTTTGCAAATGTATTGTTTAA
>NZ_WOEI01000019.1 GCF_009733925.1 Streptobacillus canis
CTAATCCTTTTGATGCTAATACTTTTGAAATAGCTGCTGTTGTTGTTGTTTTACCGTGATCTACGTGTCCTATTGTTCCAACGTTTACGTGTGGTTTACTTCTTTCAAACTTTTGTTTTGCCATTTTTTCCTCCATTTTTTTATTATTTATTTGTTTTATTTTATCTCACTTATTATACCATTTATACATTATAAAGTCAAATATAATTACCATAGATATTCTAGTTTTAGATTTCCTTTAACACCTAGTTTTTTATAGTTAAATTTATTTTTATCTCCACTAAATACTATTTTACTTTCAAGAGATGGTCTAACTAATAAACTATTCGATATAAATTTCATATTTAATGCTATTTTAGGATTCATAGTGAAATAAATAGAATCATGATATCCCCCTAATTCAGATATCTCATTTTCCATACTTTCAATAATACTTTCATTTCCTATTTTAGTAGCCCGAAAATATAATATATGATCATCATAAAATTTATCATCTACAAGTCCTAAATTTTCTACCATTTTCTTAAATCCTAAATATTCATTTTTTAAATATTTCGTTCTAAAATCAAAATCTAATCCACTTTCTAATTTTATACTTGGGCTAATTAGATAATCTACTTCAGTTTTTGATTCAATTATAAAATCTTTTGTAGGTATTTTAACTCCAGTCCCTAATTTTTGTTTAATTTTAATATCATCTTTATTATATGATAAATTAATATTTGCATCTACAAATGCATCGGTTTCTATATTTACTTTACTCAAAGAAAATACATCTGCATTTACTTCTAATCCAAGATTTTTATTAACATCATAACTATATTTATTTTTACTCCATACAAAAATATCATGATCTATATTATTTTTATTTATATTATATATATATCTTACATCTAATCCATCAAGCCTATATCCTAAATTCAAACTATGTTCTAAACCTTTATACTTAATTCCATATCCTAAACTTGTTGCAAATGAATTAATAGCTTCTTCATGATAAGTATTATTTAATTCATCTGAATCTAATATATTAATAACCCTTAAATCAATATTATAAAAATCTTTTGAGTATTTTAAATTATTATCTGTTTTAAGTAAATTCCCTATATTATGTATTTTATTTTTTAAATGATTTATTTTAATATAATCTTTATTTTCAGTTTTAAATTCTAAATTTCCAATTTTTCCTACATAGTCTACTCTTATCCCCGGTCTATGTTCTACAAATATATTTTTAGCTATATCTAGATCATAATTAACTTCTATCGTTACATCTTTATACTTAGCTGCATTCTCTGCCCCTAATTTGAATATCCCTTTTTTCATATTTGCTAAATTTGCATATATTTTTGAAGAATATCTTGAATAATCGATATTTAATTCACCATAAAGACTTCCTCCATCTTCAAACTTATCTTTAATTGGTTCAAGTATGTGCCCTATTTTGACAGTATAACTATCATTATCAGTTAAATCATACTCCAATTTTCCTGATATGTTTAGATTATTTATATTTTTTTCACCTTTAATAAAAGCTTCAAAATTATCTACATAATTATAGTTAGCTCCTAAAATTAAATCTGGTTGTTCATATTTAAAATTTAAGCCACCATTACCTTTAGCATCATCATTTAATACATAATCAACTCCTCCATTTATATTTACAGTAACATTTTGTGAAAAAGATACCATAGATAAAAATGAAACTATTCCAAAAATTAGTTTATTCATTATTCCTCCTCAACTTAATTCTTATTTTTAATTATACACCTAAAATAAAATTTTTGCAAAAAAAAAGAGCCTAAGCTCTTTTCTCATATTAATTACCAAACATATTCTACGTTTAAAGTACCTTTAGTATCAAATTTAGCTGGTGCAAAATCAGGTCTCACACCTCTAAATATAACTTTTGCTTCAACAGCTGGTTTAACTGTTAACTTATTATCTAAGAATTTCATTGTAACACCTAACATAGGTTTAACAACAAAGTGGATGTTTGTATTATTGAATAAATCAGCTTTTTCATCAGCTATATTTTTTTCAATTTTGTTATCTCCAATTTTAACTTCTTTTAGGTAATCTCCCCATTTTAAGAATTTATCTTCATGTAATCCTTGAGATTCAATAAATTTAACTGCTCCAACATGTTGAGCTTTAACAAATTTATTTGTTGCATATAAGTTTAATCCAGAGTTAATTTGGATATTTGGAGTAACTTGATAGTTTAATTTAGAATCAGTTTCTGCAGCCCATAATTTAGCTTCAGAAGTTGATTTACCATGTTTAAATTTACCAATTAATTCTTGTGAGAAGTCTACTCTTCCATGTTTATAAGCAACTTTTCCTGAACCTTCAACAAATGTAAATGTATTTAATAATTCAGGTTTAACACCTATTTTGTTGTAAGTATGAACATTTAAGTTTCCTTCTAAACTAATTGCATCTGTTACAGCATAAGTTAATTTATTAGTTGTCCATGCAAATAATTCATGATCTTTTAATGTTACAGCTTTTAAGTCAGTTACATTTAAATTTTCTAATCTGTAAGCTACATCTAAATTATGAGTGAATACAACTTTCCCTAATTTTGGACTTAAAGTATGACCTAAAGCACCTACAAATGAATTAGTATGTGCTGCAGTATTTGTAACTTTTAAATCTTTAGATGATAAAATATTGAATGCTCTTGCTCTTAATGTTAACATTTCAACAGGTTTAACTTCTAATTTATTATCTGTTTTAAAGAAGTTATCTAATTTAGAAACCACTGGTTTAGTAGCAAAGTCATGTTTAACTGTTACTTTATCAGTATTTTCTGTACTTACCATGAAGTTTTTACCAATATATTTAACACCAACAAAAGCTTCTGGAGTATGAGTCATATTTCCAACTTGCGCTGGAGTAGGATCATATTTAGATACAACATCTGCTCCATAGTTTAATTTTCCTGTTAATTCTAATCCTTTTACACCTTTGTATACTGCTTTGTTTTCTAATCCTACATTTACTACTTGTGCATCAGCAAATGGTAATACAGTTCCTAAATTAAAGTGTGCTTTAGATTCTAATGATAAGTCTTTAACTAATCTATCAGATGAAACTTTAACTTCTCCTTTTAAGTTTCCTCCTGTTACTAAGGTAGCTTTTTGAACATCATCTTTTATTTCTGTACCATTATAAGTATTTGTTTTAAAGTTTCCTAATTTGTGAGTTAATTCAGCTGCTACATCGAATTTTTCTAATTTAGTATCAGCTTTAACAAATGATTCTAATTTATGAGTACCATTAGCAAAATCTTTAGTAGTATAAATCATCCCTAATCTATAATTTATATTATCATATTTTCCATTTCCTACTCCTGATAATAATAATGTATCATCTTTATCAAAAGAATATCCTTGTTCTCTTAATAAAGCATTTTTATCATCATCTGATGCTTTATCATTCCATATTTTTTTTGCTTTTAAATGTTCAATAATAGCATCTTTAACATTTGCATCTTTAATTCTATATGCTCCTGTTAAAGACATGTTTGAATTTTCTGTAACTTTACCATCATATCTAACACCTAAATATCCTGGAGTTTCTAAAGAATCTGCCACTGCTTTTCCTTTTAACTCTCCACCTGCAAATACAAACGTATCTTTATTTGCATCTAAGAATAATCCTAAATCTAATTTAGTTGATAAATCATAAGTATATACTACTGGATTAGCAGTTGATGTAATATCTTCTGATTTCACTTCTGCTTTTGAGTCTGATTTAACATAACCAGTAACATTAGCAAATGAAGCTACTGAAGTTAACGCTAGAACTCCTAATAATGTTTTTTTCATTTCATATCCTCCTAATTTTCATTATTTATTTTATTATTTATAACCCTACTCAATTTTACCTTCAAATCTTGATTTTGTCAAGTAAAAAATTGATTTTGAAATATTTTTCTTATATTTTTTATTATTTTTTTCTTAGTTTTTCCTTATAAACTCTATTTTACTTATTATTTAAATAATTTCTATTGCTTGTTTTATAATTATGTTTTTCAAATTCAATTAATTGTTCAATATTAATATCAAGTTTTTTAAAGATTTCTTTTATCTCTTCTTCTGTATATTTTTCTGTATCTACATTAAATCTAATTTTTTCTATAGTTTTTTTGTCTAATTTAACATTTTTCTTATTTTTTGTTGCTTTATCAAAAAATTGTGCACCTTTGTCTAATGATTCATAAGCTTCTTTTATTCCTAAAAATTGAAAAACATGTAGTTGACCTGGATATTCAACTAAAGTTACATCCACTCCACTATTTTTTAAATTCTTATAAAAAATTACTGAATCATCTTGTAATATTTCGTAATCAGAAACATGAATTAATGTTTTAGGAAACCCTTTTAAATCTTTTGCATATACTGGTGAAATATACCTTAACGTCTTGTCTTTTTCTGCTATAAAATATGGTATATTATCCATCATTTTAATTCTATTTTCCAAATTATATGGGTTACCAAATAATACATCTTTCGATTTATTTCTAGTTCTACTTTCAACCTTATTTGTTGCATCTAAAAATGGTGACATTAAAAATATTCCAGCTGGAAGAGGTAGCTTATTATCTCTTAAATATATAGTTGAAGTTGTAACTATATTACCTCCTGAACTATCTCCAACAAACACTATCTCATTATGCGAATATCCCATTTTTAGAGCTAATCTATATGCATTTAAGAAATCTTGATTTTGTATAGGGAATCTATGTTGATAACCCATATGATAATCTACTATCATCACATCAAATCCTGAAAGTTTTTTAGCAAAATTTAAATAAAAATTTCTTCTAGCTATCTTATATGGATTTAAAAATGATCCTCCATTACCTACTATAATAAGTTTCTTTTCTGCATTATTTTTAATATAATATTGTTCTATTCTTGTCCCTTCTTCATCATAAACTCTAAAGTCATATTCTTCAGGAATTACATAATCTTCAATTTCTAAACCTACAGAAGTAAGTAGAGCATACATTGAATCTCTATCCACTTTTGGAGACAGGTTATATGCAAGCATTGAATAAGCTTTAGATTTTACTGAAACATTTTCTGGAAGTTCTACATTTGAACAAGATAACACAAATAATAATCCTATTAAACCTATAATACTCTTAAATATTTTATTTAGCATTTAACTTCACAATTTCTATTATTACATCTCTTGCTTTCATCATATCTTCTAAGCAAGAAAATTCATATTCTCCATGGAAGTTTTCTCCTCCAACAAAGATATTTGGCGTTGGAAGTCCCATGTATGAAATTTTAGATCCATCTGTTCCTCCACGTATAGGTATTATTCTAGGTTTAATATCTAAGTTTTTCATTGCTTGTTCTGCAATATTTACACATTCCATATGATCTTTAATTATATCTCCCATGTTATAATATTGATCATGCATTTTGTACGTAACTACTTGTCCATATTTTTCATTAATTCTTCTTGCTATATCTTCACAGAAAGCTTTTCTTTCTAAGAATTTAGCCTTATCAAAATCTCTAATAATATATGTTAAAGTTGCAAGTTCTATTCTAGCTTCCATATTATGTAATAAATAGAATCCTTCATATCCTGAAGTATGTTCAGGCACTTCTTTTTCAGGGAACATCATTGCAAGTTCTGCTGCAATAGTATTAGCATTTATCATTTTATCTTTAGCTGTTCCTGGATGTACACTTACCCCATTAATAGTATATGTAATTTGAGCAGCATTAAAACTTTCATATTGTAGTTCTCCTAATTCTCCACCATCCATAGTGTATGCAAAATCAGCTTTAAATTCATCTACATTAAAGTTATCTGCACCTTTTCCTATTTCTTCATCTGGACCAAAAGCAACTTTTACTGTACCATGAGGTATTTCTGGATGTTCTTTTAAAAATTTAACTGCTTCAATGATTTCTACTATTCCTGCTTTGTCATCTGCACCAAGTAATGTAGTTCCATCAGTTGTAATTAATGTTTTTCCAACATAATTTTTTAAATTTGGAAAATCCTTAGGTGACATAACTTTACCTAATTTTTCATTAAGTACTATATCATTTCCATCATAATTTTCCACTACATTTGGTTTAATATTTCTAGCTTCAAAATCAGCTGTATCAATATGTGATATAAATCCTATAGTTGGTACTTCTCTATCTAAATTTGAAGGTAATGTTGCATTTACAAAACAAAAATCATTAATATATATATTTTCTAGTCCTATTTCCTTTAAATCTTCAACTAACATTTTTGCAAACTCATATTGAGATGGTGTTGAAGGTATAGTTGTAGATTTTTCATCTGATCTAGTTTCAAATTTTACATATCTTTTAAATCTCTCTAACATATCTTTTCTCCTTTTTTTTGATATATAAATATTATCATAAATGTAGTATTTAAGCAAGAAAAAAAGAGCCTAAGCTCTTTTTCTCATCTATTACATCTTAGTAGATATTGTTCTGTTTATAACGTCTAATTGTTGTTCTTTAGTTAATTTAACGAAGTTAACTGCATATCCTGATACTCTTATAGTTAATTGAGGATATTTTTCTGGATGTTCCATAGCATCTTCTAATAAGTCTCTACCAAATACGTTAACGTTTAAGTGTTGACCTGTAGCTCCGAAGTATCCATCTAATAATCCAACTAAGTTAGTTCTCATTTCGTCATCTTCTTTACCTAAAGTTTCAGGTGTTATAGCGAATGTATAAGAAATTCCGTCATTTGCATGTTCAAACGGTATTTTTGCAACTGATGCTAATGAAGCAACTGCTCCGTTAACGTCTCTTCCGTGCATAGGGTTTGCTCCTGGACCAAATGGTGCTCCAGCTCTTCTTCCATCAGGAGTGTTTCCTGTTTTCTTACCGTATACAACGTTTGAAGTAATTGTTAATACTGATTGAGTAGGTATTGCGTTTCTATACATTTGGTGTTTTCTAATTTTGTTCATGAAGATCTTAGTAATTTCTACTGCGAAATCATCTGTTGCATCATCATTGTTTCCGAATGGTACATAATCGTCACCTTCGTTAACATAGTCAACTGCATCTCCTTCTTCATCTCTTATAATTCTTACTTTACCATTTTTAATAGCTGCTAATGAATCTGCTACAATTGATAATCCTGCTATTCCAAATGCTTGTGTTCTCTTAATGTTTTTATCATGTAATGCCATTTCAAATGATTCATATGAATATTTGTCGTGCATGTAGTGAATGATGTTTAATGCTTGCACGTAAGTTTGAGCTAACCAATCTAATACTTTATCATATTTTTCCCAAACTTCATCAAATACTAAGTAGTCTCCTTTAATTGGTTCAAACATTCCTTCTGGAGTTACTTGTATTTTTTGTTTTTCATCTTTACCACCGTTGATAGCATATAATAATGCTTTAGGTAAGTTTACTCTCGCTCCGAAAAATTGCATTTGTCTTCCTATAGTCATAGGAGAAACGCAACATGCGATACCATAGTCATCTCCAAATGATGGTTTCATTAAGTCATCATTTTCATATTGTAATGAAGATGTATCTATTGATACTCTAGCACAGAATTTTTTCCAGTTTAATGGTAAGTCTTGAGCCCATAATACTGTTAAGTTTGGTTCTGGTGCTGGTCCTAAGTTATATAATGTATTTAAAATTCTGAATGAGTTTTTAGTTACTAATGATTTAGATCCATCAACTGTCATACCACCGATTGATTCAGTTACCCATACTGGATCTCCAGAGAATAATGCATCATATTCAGGTGTTCTTAAGAATCTAATTATTCTTAATTTCATAACGAAGTGATCTATCATTTCTTGTGCTTCTTTTTCTGTAATTCTTCCTTCTCTTAAGTCTCTTTCAATGAAGATATCTAAGAAAGTAGAAGTTCTTCCTATACTCATAGCTGCTCCATTTTGATCTTTAGTAGCTCCTAAGTATGCAAAGTAAGTCCATTGAATAGCTTCTTGAGCTGTTGTAGCTGGTTTAGAAATGTCATAACCATAGCTTTCAGCCATTCTCTTTAATGCTTTAAGTGATTTAACTTGTTCGAAAATTTCTTCTCTTTGTCTGATTACATCTTCAGTCATTTCTGTTGGAGTTAATTCATTCCAATCTTTAGTTCTTTCTTCAATTAAGAAGTCTACTCCGTATAAAGCAACCCTTCTGTAATCTCCTATTATACGTCCTCTTCCGTATGCATCAGGTAATCCTGTTACAACCCCTGTTTTTCTTGCTTTTCTGATTGCATCAGTATAAGCTGAGAAAACTCCGTCGTTATGAGTTTTTCTATATTTAGAGAAAATATCTCTAGTTGCTGGATCTAATTTATATCCAAATGCTTCTAATGAATTTTCAACCATTCTTAATCCACCGTTAGGGAAGATAGCTCTTTTTAAAGGTTCATCTGTTTGTACCCCTACGATTTTTTCTAAATCTTTGTCAATGTAACCAGGTCCATAAGCATCTATTTGAGATGGTATTTTAGTTTCAGCATTGTAAATACCTTTTTCTCTTTCAATTGCTAATTTTGGTTTTAATTTGTTCCATAATTCTGTTGTAGCCTCAGTTGGCCCTTCTAAGAAACTGTCATCTCCAGTATACTCAGTGTAGTTTAATTGGATGAATTCACTTATGTTGATTTCTTTCATCCAGTTACCTTCTTTAAATCCTCTCCAAGCTTCCATAATCTCATTCCTTTCAAAATTGTTTTTCTATTTACATCTTAATTGTAATACTAAAACAAATATATTTCAATAAAAAAAAAGTTTTTTTACTAATATATTTTAGGCTACATATTCAAAGAGTAGTAAAAACGTTGTTTTTTAATTAATATATTTTTCACAATATAAAATAATTTTCTAACATATTTCACAATATGAAATTTAGATAATAAAAATTGATTTTTTTTTCACTATATTGTATAATAAACATATATTTAGAAATTTAGGAGGAATATTAATGAAATTAGTATTAGTACGTCACGGTGAAAGTGAATGGAATTTACAAAATAGATTTACAGGTTGGATAGATGTAGATTTAACTGAAAAAGGAGTAGAAGAAGCTAAAAAAGGTGGACAAGCTTTAAAAGAATTAGGTTACACATTTGATGTTGCTTTCACTTCTTACCAAAAAAGAGCTAACAAAACTCTTAACTACATTTTAGAAGAAATTGATCAATTATATTTACCAGTATACAAATCTTGGAGATTAAATGAAAGACACTACGGTGCTTTACAAGGTTTAAACAAAGCTGAAACAGCTAAACAATATGGTGAAGAACAAGTACATATCTGGAGAAGAAGCTTCGATGTAGCACCTCCTCATGTTGAATTAACTGATGAAGTTAACTACCCAAGATTCCAAGCTAGATATAAAGATATACCTGAAGCTGAATGCCCAAGAGGAGAAAGCTTAAAAGATACTATAGCAAGAGTATTACCTTACTGGGAATCAAACATTTCAAAAGAAATTAAAGCTGGTAAAGATGTAATAGTTGTTGCGCATGGAAACAGCTTAAGATCATTAATCAAATATTTATTAAACATTGATGATGTTAAAATACTTGACTTAAACTTACCAACTGGTAAACCATTAGTATTTGAAATTAACGAAAACTTAGAAATACTTTCAGCACCTGAATTATTCTAGTAAATAAAAATGGAGATTTTAAAGATCTCCATTTTTTTATACATTTTATTCTGTTTCTAATTTATCAAATTGTCCTTTATCAACTTTATTTAATATCTTACCAGTTACAAGTCCTGCAACTATAGACCCATTAACATTTAAAGCTGTTCTTCCCATATCAATTAAAGGTTCAACTGTAATTAATAACCCAACAATCTCAATTGGGAATCCTAAAGTTGAAAGTACTATGATAGCAGCAAATGTTGCTCCTCCACCTACTCCAACTACCCCTAGTGAACTTATAGTTACTATAACTATTACTCTTACTAAGAATAATGGATCAAAAGGATTAATTCCTAATGTTGGAGCAAGAATTATTGCAAGCATAGTTGGATAAATAGATGCGCATCCATTTTGACCTATTGAAGTTCCAAATGTTGCTGCGATGTTTGCTATTCCTCTATCTATTCCCATATCTTCTTGTGCTTTAGTTGTTAAAGGAATTGCTCCAGCACTTGTTCTAGAAGTAAACGCAAATATTAATACTGTCATAGCTTTCTTTAAGTATATAATTGGTGAGAATCCAAATAATGCTACTATTATTAAATGAATTACAAACATTAATCCTAAAGCTACATATGATACTATTACAAACTTAACTAATACTCCAATTTCTGCAAAATTACTAGTTGAAGCAAATATAGTCATTAAAGCAAATACACCATAAGGTGTAAGTCTTAATACCATTTTTACCATTCTAATAACTACATCATGACTTGCATTAATAAAGTCTATTAAAATATTTGCTGATTCAGGTTTTTTCTTTTTCATTCCAAGTATTGCAATACCTACAAACATTGAAAACACAACTACAGCAATTGTTGAAGTTGGTCTTGAACCTGTTAAATCTGCAAATGGATTTGAAGGAATAAATGATAATACTTTATCAGCAAGTGTTTGTACTACAGCTCCTGCTCTTTCATTTACTCTTTCAATAGCTTTTAATTCTTTTTCTCCTGCTCCAGTACTTAATATACCAGATGCATCTAAATTAAATCCTAAAGTTACAACTTCTGCAACAAGTGAAGCTATAGCTGCAGTAGTTAATAAAACTCCTATAACTAAACTTCCCATTTTAGAAGCTTCTTGTGTATTATTAAGGTTAATAATTGCCGAAATTATTGACACTAATATTAGTGGCATTGTTATCATTTTTAATAAAGCAATATATCCCTTACTTACTACTTCAAAATATTCTTTTGATTTTGTTATTGTTTCCATATCTTGGACATTTTGTAAAACTAGCCCAAATAATAGACCTAAACCTAAAGCAACAAACACTCTTGTTGAGAATGAATAACGTTTAGCTGCAAGTCTATTTAAAATGAATAATACTCCTGCGAATATTATTACATTTATTATTACATTTATCATTTTATTACCATATTCATATCTTACTTAACTTTACTCAAGAACTGTATGAATCCCTTTCTTCCTACTTCATTATTTTTAAATACACCACAGTCTTCTAGCACTTTTTCAAATGTTTTTCCTATAGTTTTTTCAATTAATCCATCTAAGAAGTAGTCATCTTTTAACATCTCATTTGTGAAGTTATCTCTAACCCAATTAATGTGTTTTTGTAAATCTGTATTTTCTTTCATAATATCTAATACATCCTCTACATTTCTTAAGCTCATTAATAGTTGATCTAACTCTTCCATTTCATGTTTTAGTCTTCCAGGTAATACTGCAAGACCCATAACCTCAATTAATCCTATATTTTCTTTTTTAATTGAGTGATGTTCTTCATGTGGATGGAATATTCCTAACGGAAATTCGTCTGTAGTTCTATTATTTCTTAAAACTAAATCAAGTTCTACTCTATCTCCTTTTATTCTAGCAATAGGTGTTATTGTATTATGTCTAACTCCATCACTGTGAGATAGTATATCATTTTCATAATCACTATGATTAATCCATTCTTGTAAAACTTTATCAGCTAATTCAAGTAATTTTTCTCTATCTTCTCTCTTAACATTTAATCTAAGTACTGATAAAGGCCAGTTAACTATACCAGCTTCAACCTCAGGATAGTTTTCAAAACTTACTTTACTTGAAATTTCAGCCATCTCCATAGCAAATTTATGTTTACCTGCTTGGAAATGATCATGAGATAATATAGATCCACCTACTATAGGTAAATCTGCATTTGATCCTATAAAGTAATGTGGAAATACCTCAACAAATTCTGTTAGTCTTTCAAAAGTACCTTTATCTATTTTCATAGGTCTAACTGTACTTGAAAATACTATAGAATGTTCATTGTAGTATATATATGGTGAATATTGGAAAAACCAATCTTCATTTGTAAGATTTAATTTTAATATTCTGTGATTTTGTCTACCTGGATGATTTATTCTTCCCATATATCCTTCATTTTCTTTACATAATAAAGATTTAGGATATGAAGACGTTGCAGAATTTCTTGCAAGAGCAATTTCTTTTGGATCTTTTTCTGGCTTAGATAAATTTATAGTTATTTCTAACGGACCATATTTACTTTCATAAATATAGCTTACATTCTTAGCAATTCTATCTGTTCTAATATAGTTACTTTTTTTAGATAAACTATAGAAATAGTCTGTTGCAGAACTTTTTTCTTTGTTATATCTATTCCAAAATTCATTAGCAATAACTGAAGTTCTTGGTAAAATTTGTCCCATTATTTTAGAATTTAATAAATCATGAAAAACTAATATATCTTCTTTTAATTTACCATTTTTTCCAGCCCATTTTGTAATATTATCTAATATTTCAGTTGGATACTCTACTTTTTCAACTTCTTTTCTTAATTCTTCTTTTTCTTCTAATGTAAATTCAGGGTAGTCTTCTATATCTAAAACTTCTAAAACTTTATTTCTTACTAAAATTTCATCTATAGGTTCTACCATTTCATTTAAAAGACCAAATTGAATTATTTTCTCAATTTCTTTATATATATTCATCTATTCTCCTAGTATTTTCTATTTTGTTCCCAACGCCATGCTGAATTTATTATATCATCTAAACTATATTCAGATGTCCATTTTAATTCTGTCATTAATTTAGTTGGATCTGCAATTAGTAATGCCGGATCTCCTGCACGTCTTTCAGCTTCAACAACACTAAATTCTTTTTTAGTTACTTTCTTAACAGTATCTATTATAGATCTTACTGAGAACCCTTTACCATTTCCTAAGTTATATTCTAATGAAACATTTTCGTTAAACATTTTTTCCATACCCATAATATGTGCTTTTGCTAAATCATATACGTGTATGTAGTCTCTAATACATGTTCCATCTTCTGTGTCATAATCTGTCCCAAATATTTTAATACATTCTCTCTTACCTATCGCAGCTTCTAAGATTACTGGTATTAAATGCGTTTCTGGAGAATGTGCTTCTCCTATTAAACCATCCATATCTGCACCTGCAGCATTAAAGTATCTTAAAATAACTGATTTTAAGCCATATGCTTTTTCAAAATCTTTAAGAATGATTTCAACCATTCTTTTTGAACTTCCATATGGGTTAATAGGATTTTGAGGATGTAATTCATTAATTTTTTCAGCTTGAGGTTCACCAAATGTTGCTGCTGTTGAACTAAATACAAAATTTTTAACATTTGATTCTACCATTTGATTTAAAAGATTTATTACTTTTCCAACATTATTTTCATAATATTTACCAGGATCAATTACTGATTCTCCTACTTCAATAAATGCTGCAAAGTGCATAACTATATCAATTTTTTCTGTTTCAAAAACTTCTTTTAATTTAGCTCTATCTCCTAAATCTCCAATAATTAATTTAACGTCTAAAATATCTGCAACTTCTTTATGTCCTTTAGATAAATTATCATAAATAATTACATTGTATCCTTCTTGTTTAAGTAATTTTACTGTATGTGAACCAATATATCCTGCTCCACCTATTACTAATACATTTTTCATTAAAATGTCCTCCTACATTATCATATTATATATTATACTAATGTAAAAAACAAGAGAAAATTAAATTTTCTCTGTTTTTTTACAAGTTAATATTTTATTTATTTTACAACCTTAAATAGATATTTAATTTTTTCAAAATATGGCATAGTTGGCTTAGTCATCTTAGAATCAAAATTTTCTATGTTAATTCCATTTTGGTAATTTTGAGCTTCTAATGCTACTCCTAAAAATCTAGAATTTTCTTTTAAATCAGCAAAAGGTTTAACTTCATCTAAGAAATTACCTGTATAAACTACCATACAATTTTGACTTGTTTCCATATTTAATTCTATACCCGAATGTTCAGAATATAGAGAAAGTGCTACATCTTTTGTTTTATCTAAAACGAAAGCATGATCATATGCACGAGTTATTTCAAATTGTGGATGAGACATTGCTATTCCATCTTTAATTTTTCTATACTCTCTTAAGTCAAAGCATGTACCATCTACACTCATTTTTTCTCCTGTAGGTATCATATTTAATTTTACAGGACAAAATTCATTTGCACTAATTCTAATTAATTGTTCATCTCCATTAATACTTAAGTCTCCTGAAAGATTAAAGTATGAATGATTAGTTAAATTAATATATGAATTTCTGTCACTTTCAGCATGTAATTCAACTAAAAGTTCTGATTCCTCATTTATCATATATCTTATGAAGAAAGTCATGTTTCCATGATGATTTCCATCTAAATGTGGCCAAAAATATTTAAGTTCTATCCCTTTATAGTCTTCAAAAGCCACTGGCTTAACATCAAATATTTTTGAAGTTAAAGCATTTGGTCCACCATGATTAGCATTTTCTCCACTATTTATACCTAATGCAAATTCTATTCCATCTATAGTGTATTTACCATTTTCTATTCTTCCTGATGTAGGTCCAATAATTGCACCTGCATAACTTGGATCATTTAAATATTTTTCAAAAAAATCATAACCTAAAACTACATTTCTAAAAACACCATTCTTATCTTCTACTAGTATTTTAGTAATAATTCCACCAAGATTTAATACATGAACCTCAAATCCTTTAGAATTTTTAAGTATATGTTCAACTACGTCTTTTTCACCTAGTTTACCTAGGGTATTTTTAGAATAATTTATCATAGCGGTCTAGCACCTTCACTTACATTTGCAATATAGAAGTCTGCTTTAAGTCCTGTTTTTTCTAGATATTTTCTTCCAACATTTTCAATAAATGCATCTACGTTTACTTTTTTAACTATACTTACAGTACATCCTCCAAATCCAGCACCAGTCATTCTAGAACCAACTACTCCTTCTTCTCCCCAAGCTGCTTCTACTAGTGAATCTAATTCTACTCCTGTAACTTCATAGTCATCTCTTAATGAGATATGAGATTCATTCATTAATTTTCCAAATGTTGCTAAATCACCTTTAGTTAATGCTTCTTTAGCCATTAAAGTTCTTTGATTTTCATAAACAGCATGTTTTGCTCTCTTTTGTCTAATTTCAGATTTAATTAAATCTTTATTTGCTTCAAATTCTTCTATAGATAATTCTCCAAGAGCTTTAATATTTAATTTAGTTTGTAATTCTTCTAAAGCCATGTCACATTCAGCACGTCTTTCATTGTACTTAGAATCTGCAAGTCCACGTCTCTTATTAGTATTTGCAATTATAATATATTCATTTTCTAATACTACAGGTACATGTTCATAGATTAAAGTATTACAATCTAATAAAATAGCCATATCTTTTTTACCCATAGCAACTGCAAATTGATCCATGATTCCTGAATTTACACCTATGAATTGATTTTCTGTTAATTTTCCTAATTTAACTATTTCTACTGTATCAATATCAAATTTAAATTCATCTCTTAACATTATTCCTATTACCATTTCAACTGATGCTGAAGAAGAAAGTCCAGCACCATTAGGTATATCCCCATATAATAGTACATCAAATCCATGAGTAATTTCATATCCTTTATCCATAAATGCTTTAAACATTCCTTTAGGATAATTTACCCAATCATGACTAGGGTCATTTACTAATTCATCAATGCTAAATTCTATTACACCTTTTTCTTTAAAGTTTTCTGAATAGAATCTACAAGTTCTATCTTCTCTTTTTGCAACTAATGCAATAGTTCCTCTATCTATAGCACAAGGAAATACATTTCCTCCGTTATAGTCTGTATGTTCACCTATTAAATTTACTCTACCTGGTGCAAAATATCTTGTTTCATAATTTTTTCCAAATAATTCATTAAATCTATATTCTAAAGTCTTTAACATGACTAATCCTCCGAAATTTTAGTTTTTCTTCTTGTATTTTAACATATCTATACCAACTGCAATTATTATGATTAAACCTTTAATAATAAATTGCCAGTAAGGGTTTACTCCTATATATGTTAATCCATAGTTAATCATTGTAAAGATAATAACCCCTGCAACTACTCCAGATATTTTTCCAACCCCTCCAGAGAATGAAACTCCTCCAACAACGCAGGCTGCAATCGCATCTAATTCATATAAGTTACCTAAGTTATTTGATGCAGATCCTATACGAGCTGCTTCTAAGAATCCTCCTACTGCATACATTATACCTGAAATAACATAAACTAAAATTAATGTTTTAGTTACGTTAACCCCTGAAACTTTTGCAGCTTCTGGATTTCCTCCAACTGCGAATAAGTTTTTACCAAATACTGTTTTATTCCATACTACCCACATAATTAAAACTGTAATTGTAGCATATATTATTAATTTAGGTAAGAAGAATCCACCAAGTTGTATATTTCCAACTAAACTTGAATATGCACTACTAAATCCAGCAACAGGTGTTGATCCTGTATAGTCAAAGTATAATGAGTTAGCTCCATATGCAATAATCATCATACCCATAGTAGCAACGAAAGGAACTATATCAAATTTTGAAACTAAAATACCATTTACAAGTCCTATTAATGCCCCTATAACTACTACTAAAAATAAAGTGATGAAAACTGTAGTAAATGTAGGTTCATCGGCAAATCCTAAAGCTTTTCCAAGTGATGCTATAGTACCTTTAATTCCTGGATATTGTTCCATAAATTTATAAATTTTATTTGGGTTTGCAACTGTTTGTAATAATGTTGCAGATACTAACCCTGCTATCCCTATTTGTCTACCAGCTGAAAGGTCAGTCCCTTGAGTAACTATTATACCTGCTACCCCTAAAGCTATTATCATTTTAACTGAAGATTGAGTTAAAATGTTTATAACGTTTCTAAAGCTTAAGAATGATGGTTCTTTAATTACTATTACTATGAATAAAAGTAATAATACCATGTATATTCCACCATTAATAAATAATGATTTTAATTTTTTCATT
This sequence comes from Streptobacillus canis, assembly GCF_009733925.1. NCBI lineage: Bacteria > Fusobacteriati > Fusobacteriota > Fusobacteriia > Fusobacteriales > Leptotrichiaceae > Streptobacillus > Streptobacillus canis. The sequence continues at coordinate 17,034 of NZ_WOEI01000019.1, forward strand.
TGTTCGTTATTCATTACTTCCTCCTATAAATACATTGCCGTTAATTTTAATATTTCTTCTTGAGTAGTTTCTTTAGTATTTACTATTCCTGCAACTCTTCCATTACTCATTACTACTATTCTATCTGTAATTCCTAATAACTCAGGCATTTCAGATGAAATCATAATTATACCTTTATCTTTTTCAGCAAGATCTATCATTAATTGATAAATTTCAAATTTAGCCCCAACATCTATTCCACGTGTAGGTTCATCCATCATAAGTATTTCTGGGTTAGTTAATAACCATCTACCTATGATAACTTTTTGTTGGTTACCTCCTGAAAGGTTTCCAATACTTTGGAATTGAGAAGGTGTTTTAACCTTCATTGAATCAATAACCCATTTAGTATCATCTGCAACTTTATTGTCATTTATCAATCCAAATTTTGAATAATTCTTAACATTAGAAATTATTGAATTAAATCTAATATCTAACATAGAGAATATACCTGTAGCACGTCTTTCTTCTGTTATAAGTGCTAGTCCATTATCTGTTGCTTCTTTAGGAGAACGTATTTTCTTAATTTTATCATGTATCTTAATGTCACCTAAATAATCTCCACGCATACCAAATATTGTTTCAACTATTTCTGTTCTCTTAGATCCAACAAGTCCTGCTATACCTAAAATTTCTCCTTTATGTAATTCAAAACTTACATCTCTTAAATCTTTGTTAGTTAATCCTTCAACTGACATAATTACATCTTTTGGTTTACTTGTTTTAGCAGGGAATCTATTACTTAAATCCCTTCCAACCATTAGATTAATAATTTGGTCTGTAGTTAAGTCTTTAACACTTTGTGTTGTAACCCATTGTCCATCTCTAAGTATTGTTATTTCATCACATATTTCTTTTATTTCTTCCATTTTATGTGAGATATATACTATACCAATTCCACTTCCTTGTAATTTTTTTACAATACGGAAAAGATGATGTACTTCATTTTCTGTTAATGAAGAAGTTGGTTCATCCAAAATTAAAACTTTTGAGTTATATGAAACTGCTTTTGCAATTTCTAACATTTGCATTTGAGAAACACTTAAAGTGCTTACTTTAGCTCTTGGATCTATATTAATGTCTAAATTTTTAAATATTTTCAATGTATCTTCATACATTTTTTTCTCATCAACCATACCATATTTAACTGGGTATCTACCTAGCCAAATATTATCCATAACGTTTCTTTGTAAAACTTGGTTTAATTCTTGATGAACCATTGAAACTCCACGTTCTAAAGCATCTTTAGAATTTATAAAATTAATAGGTTGCCCTTCTAGTTTTATTTCACCTTCATCTTTTTTATATATACCAAATAAACATTTCATTAGAGTTGACTTTCCAGCCCCGTTTTCTCCCATTAGTGCATGAACACTATTTGGTCTAATTCTTAAATTTACTTTGTCCAATGCTTTTACTCCAGGGAATTCTTTTGAAATCCCATTCATTTCTAAGACATACTCAAAATTTAAGTTTTCACTCATTCATTCCACCTCATTTTTTAAAAAAAGCCACTTTCCAGTGGCTTTTTTATTTAACTTTTATTTTTTGAATTCTTGATAGTTGTCTTTATCTACACCAACATAAGGTACTCTAACTGCTTTGTCCACTAATTTCCATTCAGTTCCTTCTGTAGGTTCTTTACCCATAGCAATGTTATTAGCTAAGTCTAATACTGCTAAAGCTTGGTTTTTACCATCATTTAATACTGTTCCTGATAATTCACCTTTTTCGATTAATAATAATGCTTCAGGTATTGCGTCAACACCATAAATAGGTAATTTTTTGTTGTGAGCTTTAGTTGCTTCTAACGCACCGAATGCCATACCGTCGTTGTTAGCTATGATTACTTCTAATTTATCTCCGTTAGGTCCTGATAACCATGCATCAACTTTATCTTTAGCTTGTGCTGTATCCCAGAATGCAGCATCTTCGAATAATTTTTCAGTTTTGATTCCAGCTTCTTCAACAGTTTTAACTGAGAATTCAGTTCTTGCAACTGCATCTGGATGTCCTGGTTCTCCAATTAACATAGCGTATTGGATAACACCGTCACCATTTAAATCTTGTGCAGGGTCTGCTTGCCAGTTTTTAACTATAGTTTGTCCTTGGAATACTCCTGATTCTTGAGGGTTGTTTCCAACATACCAAGCTTTGTCATAAGAATTTAATGCTTCAACACCTGGATCTTTATTGAATAATACTATAGGTACATTAGCTGCTTTAGCTTTGTCTATAACAGATTGTCCAGCAGTTGGATCAACTAAGTTGATAACTAATACGTCTACACCTTTAGAAATTAAAGTGTCGATTTGGTCGTTTAATACTGCTTGAGAGTTTTGAGAGTCATTTTCTACTAATTCAATGTTAGGATATTTTTCTTTAGCAATAGCATTCATGTCATTTCTCATACCAGCTAAGAAGTTGTCATCGAATTTGTAATAAGTAACTCCTAATGTAATTTTTTTAGCTCCGTCAGCTGCAGGAGCTTCTTCTGTTTTACTACCACAAGAAAGTACAAAAGTTAAAAGTACTAACATCATTGTAAGTAATTTTTTCATTTTTCTCACCTCTAAATAAAATTTTATTAATCACTATATTTATAGCCTAAAATGTGAATATTTTTTGTCCTGAGAATAGATTCATAATTATTAAATATACAGAACCGTATTTTTCAACATCATCTCCAAACTCAGTTGGGTATATATTTACTACTCCTCCAAAATCAGGTGTTATCATACTGTCTATTCCTTTTTCAAAGTTTTTAAAGAAAACTTGTTTAGCATGTATGATATCTCCAGCAACAATTATATTTCCAATATCTAAAACATTTAAAATATTCCCTATAGTCTTTCCAATTTCAGTACTTGCTTCTTTTACTATAGAGTTATATGGTTCTTCACCTAATGCCGCTTTTTCAAATAATTCTTTATATGATAAGTATATATTCTCAACATCTATACCTTGTTTTTCAAATTCCCAAAAAACCTTATTTCTTATCATATTCGCTGAATATTCAGCTTCAAGACAACCAAATTTTCCGCATTTACATTTACTATTTGAAGTTGGATTTACTATAAAATGTCCTATTTCTCCCGCACAGAAATGTACTCCTTCAAATATTTGTCCATTTATCATTATTGATGATCCTATACCATCCTTAATGTATACATACATAACATTTTGTAGTTTTTTCACTCTATATATTTCAGCTTTTAACATAGATCTTACATCATTATCTACTATTACTGGTACTTCAAATCTATTTTCCAAATAATCTCTTAATTTAAGATTATTCCATTTTAAATGTGGCGAAAAGATTGAAGACCCATCTAAAGTATTAACTACTCCATTTATTGCAAGTCCTATTCCTAAAATATCATTCTTACCATATTTATCAAGTAATGCACCTAATTCATCTGTAAGTAATATCTTTAACTTTTCAGATGCTTTAAATTGGAATTTTTTTCTTCTTGTTTCTATGATAGTTCCATCAATTTTACTTACTGAAATATCAATAAATCCTGAACCAAAATTTATTCCTATTACTTTTTTGTATTCTGGATTAATTTTTAAAATTTTTCTTGGTCTACCACCTTTAGACGATAATGTATTATCTTCTAAAACTAAATTCTCATCCATAAGTTTTTTCATGGTTTTTGAAATAGCTGCAGGTGATACGTTTAATTGAAGGGATAAATCCATTCTTGTTATACAACGATTTTTAGAAATTAATTCTAAAACTTCATATTCTGTATCATTTAGTCTTTTCATTTGTCTCCCTTTAGTTATATTATAATGTGTTTTTTTTTCTTTGCTCATTTTTTTTTAAAAATTAATATAGTCTTTTTTAACTATATAAAATATATCAAGCAATATATCTAGTAAATACATACTCTCTAATATTATTACTTTTTTTACTATTCTTGAGATTCTTTAGTAGCACTACGTCTTATTAAATATTTTAATCTACTAGATACCATTTTTATACCTACTTCATTGTCTTTACCACGAGGAATTATTACATCAGCATATCTTTTAGAAGGTTCAACAAATTCAAGATGCATTGGTTTTACTGTACTAATATATTGTTCTTTAACGTTATCAAAACTTCTTCCTCTTTCTTGAATATCTCTTTCCATTCTTCTTAATAATCTGATATCATCATCTGTATCAACAAATATCTTCATATCTAAAAGATTTCTAATTTTTTCAATTGCAAGTATTAAAATACCTTCAACTATAATAATAGACTTAGAATCAATTCTTTCAATTTCTTTTGTTCTATTATGTTCTGCAAAGTTATAAATTGGTTTATCTATACTTTCATTTCTACCTAGCATTTTGATATGTTCTTCTAATAAATCAAAATCAATAGAATTAGGATGATCATAATTTAATTTAACTCTTTCTGAAAAAGATAAATGATCATTTTTTTTGTAGTATGAATCTTGCTCAAGTAATACAACATCATCACCATTTTTCATTAAATCTTCTAATATTGCATTTGCAACTGATGTTTTACCACTTCCTGTTCCACCAGCTATCCCTATGATTATTGGTTTTTGCATAATTCCTCCTTAAATATAAAAAGAGGCTTAATAATACCAAGCCTCTTTAACAGTTTAATAACTTATCTTATACCTAATAATTTAATTACTTCTGTAGTATCTTTAGTTGATATTATTTTTTCTAAAATTTCTTCTTCATATGAAAATCTTGATATTTTTTGTAATAGATCTAAGTGCTCTTTTTTTGTTTCTTCTGGAGCAGCTATCATAAAAAATAATCTAGATGGTTCTTCATCGAAAGAATCAAAATCTCTTCCTTCAGGAACTATCGCTAAAGCTAATGCTAATTTATTTACTGCAGGTGATTTTGCATGCGGTATAGCTATACCATCTTGCATACCAGTTGAAGTTAAATTTTCTCTTTCAATTAAATCTTCAATAAATACATCAAACATACCTTCTTTAATAATATCACCAGACTTAACAAATAATTCAGCCATCTCTTTAATTATATCATCTTTTTTCTCAGATTTTAGTCCAAATACTATTCTATCTTTAGTTAAAAAATCAACTATTCTCATTTTATTCATACCTCTTCTATCTTATTTAATATATCCAATAAAACTTCATCAACACTAAGTTTACTTAAGTTATACTCTAAATAATTTTTATCCTTCTTAAACCAAGTAATTTGTCTTTTAGCATAATTTCTACTTTTTTGTTTAAGAAGAGATATTGCATCTTCTAGATTCATTTCACCAGAAAAATACATAAATAATTCCTTATAACCTATAGCTTTACTATTAGGATATTTCTTATATATTTTTTTTGCTTCTTCAAGTAATCCATTATCCATCATTATATCAATTCTTTTATCAATAATGTTGTATAACTCTTCTCTATCTCTAGTTAAGAATACTTTCAAAAACTTATACTCATTTCCCTTAATATTTACATTTATAATTTCACTAAATTTTTTACCTGTTAGTTTACATACTTCAACAGCTCTAACAAGACGCATCTTATTATCTTTATCTATTTGATTATATGTCTCTACATCAAGCTCTTTTAATATTTCTAATAATTCTTCAATACTTTTAGCTTCTAATTCTTCCCTTAATTTATCTTCTTTTTCTGGAAGTTCTGAAAAACCATCAGTTACAGCTCTTAAATAAAGTCCTGTGCCTCCTACTAAGAGATAAAATTTAGGATTATCATTTAATATTTTATTTACAGCTTTTTCATACTCGCCTACAGAATATTCTTCATCAGGATTAACAACATCTAACATATGATGTTTAACTCCTTCCATTTCATCTTCTGTAATCTTTGCAGTCCCTATATTCATCTCTCTATATATTTGCATAGAATCTGCTGAAATAATTTCTGCGTTTAATTTCTTGGCAAGCTTTATTGAAAGTGAAGTCTTTCCTACCCCTGTAGGCCCTGCTATAACTATAGCTTTATTGCACATATGTAAATTCATATCCTGCAATAATTATAGTATCTCCTTCTACTACTCCATGACTTTCAAGAACTTTTTCCATACCTAGTTTTCTCATAATTTGTAAGAATTGGATTATTCCCTCTTCTCCTAACAATACATATTTTCTAAGTACGTTATCAACAATTTGTCCTTTAAGTTCATAAACTTCATCATCTAGTTTTTCAACTATCCAATCTTCTTGTTTTCTAACTAAATCTGGTAATACTAAGTCTAAATCTGCTTCTTCCTCTATAACTTCACGTTCTGTATTTTTAACTAAATTCCAAACACGAGAAAGTAAGTCTTTTAAATTCTCTCCAGTAAGTATAGAACCAAAGACTATATTTTCTTCTTTTATACCATGTTTGATCAATTGTTTTTTAAATTCTTCTATTTTTTCTTCTTTTTCCTCAAATACCATATCTAATTTATTTCCAAAAACTATTTGTTCTTTTTTAGATAATCTTTCTGAGAATTTGAAAAGTTCATTATTAATTTTTTCAAAATCTTCTATAGGTTCTCTTCCCTCTATACCAGAAAAATCAACTATATGTACTATAGTCTTACATCTTTGTATATGTTTTAAGAATCTATCTCCAAGACCTACACCTTCGTGAGCTCCTTCTATTAATCCCGGAATATCTGCTATTACAAAGCTTTCTTCATCACTCATTCTAACAACACCTAACTTAGGTTTTAAAGTTGTAAAATGATATTCTGCAACTTTAGAGTTTGCAGCTGAAACCTTATTAATAAAACTAGATTTACCTACACTAGGATACCCTACTAAAGCTACGTCAGCTAAAAGTTTTAACTCTAGTTTTACCTTAAGTTCCATTCCTTCTCTACCTGACTCAGCTATTTTAGGAGCTTTTCTAATTGATGATTTAAAGTGTATATTACCACGTCCACCATCGCCACCTTTTAGTAGAACAACTTGCTCATTTGGTATATCTAAATCTACTAATAATTTATCTGTTTCAAAATCTCTAATCATAGTCCCTACAGGAACTTTGATAATACAGTCCTTACCAGAAGCACCTTTACATCTTGCTCCCGAACCTTTTTGACCATCTTCCGCTTCAAACATTTTTATAGTTTTAAAATCTACTAAAGTGTTAATATTAGGATCTGCAATAAAAATTACATCTCCACCTTTTCCACCATCTCCACCGTCTGGTCCTCCAAATTGGACAAATTTTTCACGACGAAAAGTGGCGGCACCATCTCCACCCTTACCAGATTTTACTGTTATTATACTTTCATCTATAAACATTTATTATATTTCTTCTCCATTCTTAAGTAAATTCTCTACTTCTACACCTTCAGGTATTGAAATAAATACTTTATCAGAAACAAAAACTGTTTTTCCAGACATTGCATGAGTAGCACCACTTAAGATATCTATCATTCTTTGTCCTTCTTCTCTATTTAAAGCATCTAAGTTGAAAGTTATTATTGCTTTACTTTTAATGATTTCAACAAATCTTGATGTTTCATTCATATTTTTTGGTCTTATAGCTATAAATTTCATGTCTGTTTCCTCTCTTTTAACTTTTTTATTTTCTTTCTTAAATAGTGTTATTCCACTAGTTTCATTTTGTGTATCTACTACTTCTTGTTCGTTTGTGTATTCTTCTTCTAAGTCATCGCTACCGAATAAACTTTTCCAAATGCTCATACCTACCTCCGTATTTTTTTCTTATTTATCTAATTATACTATTATTTTCAATGTTTGTAAAGAAATAAAAAAAGGAGAATAATTCTCCTTATTATCTAAAATTTTTTCATATTGTAAATTTTGGCAAATTCACCTAATTTTTCTTTATGTTTTTCTAAAACTTTAAGCCAATTTTCTTCTTCTTCAGGTGTTAAAGCAATACCTTTACCAACGAAATCGTGATCTCCTCCACCAGCAATTAAAATAATATATCTTTTTACTCCTGGTTTAGGTAATACTAATTCTCCATTTTCATCTAGTTCACCTTTATATAAAATTACCTTACCATGAAAATCTTCTGATCCTGGTTCTTCAAATACTTCTAAATCACCATCATAAGCTATATCACTTAATACATAAATTTCTTCATTAGCTTCTCTATTTCCACTATCATCTATTGCTCTAATTAAAATTTCTCCTTTTTCTGCACCTTCTAAAACATTAACTGTTACAACATGTGAAAATGTAATGAACGAGAAAAGCATTAAAAATCCTAAAAATATTTTTTTCATATTTATACCTCCTATTTAAATAGTAAATCTTTCAATTTATTTAAGTTAGATTTCATTACTTCAACAAAACCATCAACATCCATAATTTCATCTCCATTTTTATCTACAGGGATGTTTCCTAAATCCAATTTCACAAACTCAATACCTTCCTTTTTCAAGAAATCACGAGTAGCTTTACTTAAAGTTTTACTCGATACTATTTTGTTTATTCCAGTTTCTTTAATAGTTTTCTTAATTAATTCTGGACTTGCATTATACGGTATGTTTTCATAGTATAGTTCTAAACTATCAAATAAGAAATTCATTTCAGAATCTCCCATATATATTACTCCAACACTATAGTCTCCATTATATACTAAATCTGAAAAATTATTTGATAACTCTATAAATTCCAATTTAAGTTTTTCAGCATTATTTAATATAGCTTCCTTATTATCAGGATATATATCTATTAAATCATTTGATAATATCTCTATCATTCTATATAAATTGCTAAAATCTAACCAAGAATATTTATTATATTTTCCATCTTCATTTATTTTTTTAGTTAATACTAAACTATTGTTATCTCTATAACTATAGCCTAAATCTACTTCTATTACTCCTATATTATATCTTCTTGCTTGTTCATATAGAAAATCATCATCTAAAATTTTAGAAAATGTAACTACTACACCTGCATCAGAAAATATTTCTTCTTTATTTAATATACTATTAAAAGTATTCTTTTGTTTAAACATATCTGTATATGCATCAACTGCAGATACAACCTTTATATCTGTATCTTTAACTACATTACTTGCTAAAGTATATGAAACCTGATTTGAAGTAACAATTTTTTTATTTACTTCAGCACTTGAAATAATACTTAAAAAAGCAAGCAAAGAAACAAAAACTTTCTTCATTATGCGACTCCTTCTTTATATTTACTTAATATATTTTTTATAAGGACAGTTATAAAAAATATTGTTGCTGCAACTATTATTATCGCTGGTCCTGATGGTATAGATAATGAAAGTAATAATGGCACTATTATACCTAAAAGACAGCTTATTGTTGAAAATATTATACTATAAACTATAAACCCTCTAATTGATTTTGCTAAATTTTTTGCTGAAGCTGCTGGGATTAATAATAAAGCTTCAACTAATGCTGCCCCTATTATTTTAACAGAAGCAACTGTAATTATTGTAATTATTAATATAAATACATATTCTAAAAATACTACTTTTACATTCTTAACTATTGCAATATTTTTATTAAAACTTGAAAGCAATATCTTATTATACCAAAACATAATTAATACACTTAATATGGCATTAGTAACTAGTAATACTATCAGATCTATATCTGAAACTGTTAGTATAGATCCAAACAGTACTGTTTCTAACATATGCGAATTTACTTTACCTGATATATATATTAATAAAGTTGCACCTAGTGCTATAGATATAGATAAGAAAATACCTATTAAAGTATCTGTTCCCATTTTAGTTCTATTTCTTGTATAATTAATAACTAATCCAAATATTATACAATAACTAAACAACATAATATATGGTGAATTATATGGTTCTCCTAAAAGTATACCTATAGATATTCCTGCAATTGCAGCATGTCCTATAGATTCTGAAAAGAAAGCCATTTTTTTTATTACTACCATAGTACCTATACCTCCAAGTATTGGCCCTATAAGCAATGCAGCAATTAATGCATTTACTACAAATCCATATGCAAAAAACTCAGGGAGTGCTCCACTATTTGCGAGTTCTGCAAAAAAAAGTCTTATTGCTTCCATCTTATCTCCTATGAGAATATATCAAATATTCTTTCTTCAACTATTTCTTCTTTTGGAACACCACTAAAAATTACTGTTCCTTTTATACATGTTACTTTATCTGCTATTTCTATTACTTGTTTTAAATTATGATGTATCCAAACAATAGTTACACCTTCTTCTTTAAGCTTTTGTATCATTTCTAAAAAGTACGCTTCACATACTGTATCTATACCTGAAAAAGGTTCATCAAGTATTAATAAATTTGGATGTGGATATAGAGATTGAGCAAGTAATACCCTTTGCAATTCACCTCCTGAAAGAGATCCAAGCATCCTATTTTTTTTATGATACATATCTATCTTCTTTAACATTTCATCTACTATTTTCCTAGTCTCTTCTTTCATACCTAAAAAACTAGGTCTATCTTGAAATACCATAGAAAGAAAATCTTCAGCTGTAATAGGTAAAGTTTTATCAAAATCTAAATTTTGAGGTACATAACCTATTACTTTTTCATCTTCATAACTCATCTTTATTTCACCTTCAAAAGGCATTAAAGATAGCAAACATTTAATTAAGCTTGATTTTCCTCCACCATTAGGACCTATTAAACAATGAATTTCTCCACTTTTAATATCCAAATTAATATTCTTAAGTATTTGATTTCCACCTAAATTAAGAGAAACATTTCTTAGATTTAACTCTATTCCTTTTTTCATTTTAATTCCCCTTATTCTCAAAAACTTTTTTAATATCTTCACCAGTTAATGCCTTAACTTCTGAAAACATTTCAGATATTTTTAATATATCTTCTTCTTCAATCTTACCTTTAAAATATTTAATAGTATTTTTTACTTCTCCATTTTCTATAAGAGAATCTATCAAAAAATTCCCAATATTCTCATCTTTACTTATACCTAAATAATAATTATGATTATCTTTAGAAATTAACTTCCATTCAATACTACCTCTTTCTTTCCATAAGTCATCTTTAACAAAAGGATAAGTATATTCTTCTTCTAAAGTTTCTATACTAGGATAACCTGAATCTTTTGCAAAAAATTCTAAATTAGTACTGAAGTTGTACAAGTCTGAATAAATACCATTTTCTTCTGGATTAAAGCTTTCAAAACTACTTATTTGTTTTTCAGTTAAAACTTGTTCTTCTGAACTTCTTTTTGTTAAAGCAATTAATGAAACAGAAGTTATTAATATGATAATTATGGCTATTAATATATATATACTTTCTTTTCTATTATTCTGTGGTTTAATGTATTCCGTTTTCATAGTAAGACACCTCCCTACATTTATATAAATTATATCACTTTTAATACCTCTCTTCAAGCATGTACATTCAGTCTTAAACTAGACAATTCCTTTATTTATCTTACTTTCAGCGTTTGATTTTTTTTAGTGTTCCTTCCAAATTCCAAAAAAGATATATACACTTATTAAAATTAATCCAATAAATATCGATATATTTACTTCTTTAATCTCTATACTAATATATTTTAAGCTCGAAATATATTTCACTAATTCTATTAATAAAGAATAATATTTTTCTACTAAAAAAGAAAAAGTATATATTCCAAAAAGAGAAAGTATAAAGTTAATAAAAAACATTTCTATCATAAGTGTAAATACAGGTATCATAACTAAATTTGCTATAAATGTGAAAATAGGAATATTCTTAGAAAAATAGTAATTAAAGGGCAAAAGTGCTATTTGTATGCACAAATTAAAATAAATATATTTAAAATAGCTCGAATGATTACTAGCTTTTATTAATGGATAGATAAATATAATTACAAAAACAGACATAAATGTAAATACAAATCCTGAATCAAATATGTTTGAAAAATTATACAATAACAATACCAACAAACTAACTATATATACATCACTATTATTTAATCCAAAAAAAGATAAAAACTTCATCAAATATACTCTTCTTACTGAAGCTGAAAAACCTATCAAAAAACTATATATAGTAATAAAAATAAAAGAAAGGTATTTATCTTTTATTATCCCTGCAATTAATGCAATATGTAATCCAGAAATTGTAATCAAATGCATTATTCCAATATATGAAAATTTTTTTATTAAACTTTTATCAAGTTCACTTTTATCTCCAATAATAACAGCCTTGGCTAATGCCTTAGTTTCATAGTTTTCATATGATTTGTCTATAACTCCTATAATATATTGTCTATATCTATTAAAATATCCTGGTTTAGAAGATAAAACATGTCCTTTTTTCTCATTTTCCCATACATATAGTAAATTATACATTCCAAACTTTAAATTTTCATTATTTTTCAAATATATTTTCCTATCAATAAATTTCCCATTAATTTTTATTACTTCCATACTTTTACCACTTACTTTAACATTTACCGAATATATTAAACCGTATTGAATATCTCTAATATCAAATCTCGAATAATAGAAAAAAGAAAATAGAATAAATATACAAAAAACATATAAATATTTTTTCATATACTTACACCTTTAACATTTATTACAGGATAAGAAAGACTATTACTATTATCAAATGATATCTCTGCAAGTAATTTCCCAGATTTATCTAATATTATCAAAGTAAAGCCCTTATTTAAATTTCCTTTTTTGGTAAAATATCTTTCAAAATTATCACTTTCAGACTTATTTTTACTTAAATATTTAAAATCTTTAGATAAATTAATTCTACTTTTCCCAAATAATATTTCCCTATTTTCTAAATCAAAATATATAGGAATATATTCTTCTAATATTTCTGATCTCTTTTGATATTTTCTAAATACCGATGTTATCTCTATAACCTCTTTTTTTAGTTTCTCTTTTTCTAAAAATCTTAGATATGATCTTGATGATAAAAAAAATGTAATCAAAATTAAAGATATGTAAATTACTACCTCAATTAATGTAATTCCCCTATTTTTCATATTACCTCCCTTTTTAATTATATCTTAATTTTTAATAAAAGTAAATAAAAATCCTTGAGGTTGTTCCCCAAGGATATTATTCTTCTTTATAGTCCATTTTAGATAATCTTTGATAATAATTCCATGTATCTTTAGAATTATTCATATTAGTTTCAAATAGCTCTTTTGCCATTTCTGGATTAGTCTTCATAAGTGATGTAAATCTAGTTTCACTCATTAAGAAATCCATATATTTATCCCAATTTGGTTTTCTACTATCTAATTGTAATGGATTTTTTCCTGTTTTAGCTCTTCTTGGATCAAATCTTAATAATGGCCAATATCCTACTTCTGTAGCTAATTTTTCCTGTTCATTAGCTACTCCTAGTCCTCCTTTTATTCCATGTGCTATACATGGCGAATAAGCAATTACTATTGCTGGACCATCATATTCTTGAGCTTCTTTTAATGCTTTTAATGTTTGGTTTTGATTTGCACCCATAGAAATCTTAGCAACATAAATATCTCCATAACTCATCATTACTGAAGCTAAATCTTTTTTCTTTCTTCTTTTTCCATTATTAGTAAATTTAGCTACTGATGCAGTTGGCGATGACGATGAAGATTGCCCACCAGTATTTGAATAAACCTCTGTATCAAGTACTAACATTTTAATATTATCTCCAGTACCTAAAACATGATCAAGTCCTCCAAATCCAATATCATAAGCCCATCCATCTCCACCTATTACCCAAATAGATCTTTGATTTAGATAATATTTTAATTCAAGTATTTCTGATATTTCAGGATACATGCCAATATTTTCTTCTAATTTAGTTAATAATTCATCTTTAATTTTTTGTATCTCTGCTGCATTATTAACTATTTCTAGATATTTATTTAAAATCTCTCTTAGATTTTCATCTAATTCTTCTTTTTTACTTAAACTTTCTATTAGTTCAACTACTCTATATCTTAATTTTTCACTAGCTTGTAACATCCCATATCCATATTCTGCAGTATCTTCAAACAGTGAAGATGCCCATGCAGGTCCTTGGCCTTTATCATTAGTCGTATATGGTGTAGAAGGGGCATATCCTCCATATATAGATGAACAACCTGTTGAATTTGCTATCATCATTCTATCACCATAAAGTTGTGTTAGTAATTTAATATATGGTGTTTCTCCACAACCAGCACAAGCTCCTGAGAATTCAAATAAAGGTTTTGCAAATTGTGATCCTATTACAGTTTCCTTATTTACATACTCATCTTTGTACGTAACATGGTTATATAGATAATCTGCATTTTCTTTTTCACCTTTTTCTAATTGCTCCTCTATAGGTCTCATTACTAAAGCTTTAGTTCTTGCTGGACAAACTTCAGCACAAGCTGTACATCCTGTACAATCTAGTGGTGAAACTTGTATTCTATATCTTAATCTATCAAGCCCTTTACCTAAAGGATTTAATAAATCCATACTATTTGGCATATTTTCTAATTCTTTTTCATCAATTAGGAATGGTCTAATAGCTGCATGTGGACATACATAAGAACATTGATTACATTGTATACAATGTTCAGGCCTCCATTCAGGTATATATTTAGCTATAGCTCTTTTTTCAAAGTTTGCCTCTCCATTTTCAAAAGTACCATCTTCATATCCATCAAAAATAGAAACTGGTAATTCATCTCCTTTTAATGCAGTCATAGGCTCTGCAATTCTTGCCATAAACGAATTTTTATCTAAACTATTTCCATAATCTAAAGTTAAATATTCTTCTTCATCTACAAGTGTTGCCCATTCCTTTTTCACTTCTATTTCAACTATATTTTCTTCAGCAAGGTCTACCATCTTAAAGTTTTTCTCAACAACATCCTCACCTTTTAATCCATAGTTTTTAACTATATGTTTTTTTAATTCTTCTTTTACTTTATCAAATTCTATTACATTTATTACATTAAAGAAGGCAGTTTGTAATATAGTGTTAGTTTTACTTATCATACCTAAATCATAAGCTATCTTATTTGCATTAATTACAAAAAATCTTGCTTCTGCTAAAGCCAATTCTCTCTTTATCTTCTTAGGTAAACTTTCTATTAATTTTTCACCTTCATAAATACTATTTAATAAGAAAATCCCATTTTTTCTTAAACCTGATAATACATCATATTTTCTTAAGAAAGTTTGATTTGAACATGATACAAAACTAGGATTTTTAACAAGATAAGTTGAAGTAATAGGACTATTGCTAAATCTTAAATGTGACCTAGTTATTCCTCCTGCTTTTTTAGAATCATAAGCAAAATATGCTTGAACATATTTATTCGTTAAATCTCCAACTATCTTAACACTACTTTTGTTAGCCCCTACTGTACCATCTGAACCTAGTCCATAAAATAGACAAGATACATCATCATCTTTAGATAAATCTGGATTTTCATACATAGGTAATGATGTAAATGTTACATCATCTTTAATACCTATAGTAAAATGATCTTTAGGCTCTTTTAATACTAAATTTTTAAATACAGATATAATATGAGAAGGGTTAACATCTTTAGAAGATAAACCATATCTTCCACCTACAACTTTAGGTGCATTTTCTCTTCCATAAAGTACTGATTTAACATCTAGATATAAAGGCTCACCATATGAACCAGGCTCTTTTGTTCTATCAAGTACCGCTATCTTTTTAACACTTTCTGGAATTTCTTGTAAGAAATCATCAGCTGAGAATGGTCTATAAAGACTTACTTTAATCATCCCAACTTTTTCACCTCTAGCATTTAAAAAGTCTACTGTTTCTTTTATTGTTTCACATACAGACCCCATAGCAATAACTACAGATTTTGCTTCACTATGACCATAGTAAGTATATGGTTTGTATACTCTACCTGTAAGTTTTGATATTTCATTCATATATTCTTTAACAACTTCTACTGAGTTATTATAGAAACGATTTTGTGCTTCTCTTGCTTGGAAGAATATATCATCATTTTGAGCTGTTCCTCTCGTTACAGGTTTATCTGGCGATAAAGCTCTCATTCTAAATTCTTTTAAAGCTTCCATATCAATTAATTTTTCAAGTTCACTATATTCAATTCTTTCAATTTTTTGTATTTCATGAGATGTTCTAAATCCATCAAAGAAATGTAAAAAAGGCACTCTAGATTTAATAGCTGATAGATGTGCTACTCCAGCTAAATCCATAACTTCTTGTACAGATGATGATGCAAGCATTGCCCAACCTGTTGATCTTGCTGCATATATATCTTGATGGTCTCCAAAAATTGATAAAGCATGAGATGAAATTGATCTTGCTGCAACATGTATAACTCCTGGTAATAGTTCTCCAGAAATTTTATACATATTAGGAAGTTTTAACAATAGTCCTTGAGATGCTGTGAAAGTTGTTGTTAAAGCACCTGTTTGCAATGATCCATGTACTACACCTGCTGCTCCAGCTTCTGATTGCATTTCTATTACTTTTGGCACTGTTCCAAAAATATTTTTTTGCCCTTTTGAAGCCCATTCATCTGTGTATTCTGCCATATTGGTAGATGGAGTTATTGGATAAATAGCTGCAACTTCTGTAAAGGCATAAGAAATATACGCTGCTGCTTCATTTCCATCCATTACTTTCATTATAGGGTTTCTTTCCATATTTTCCTCCGTTTAACTAGGCAATTTCTTCCATTGCAGTAGTTTGTTTTAACACTAATAGTATACAATAACTATGTATTATTGTAAAGCATTTTAATTTATGATATACTTTTAATATCTTAAAATAAGGGGTAGAAAATGTTTAATTTTTTTGTACTATTAATTATGCTACTTGCATACATTAAAATATATATAGGAATAAGTAAGTTTTTTAAATTTAAATATCCATTTAATAGCCTAGATTCACTAATAGTTCCAATACTATTATTTGAAATTGTTACTATAGTTTTATTTATGTTTAGTCCAAATTTTACTAATATTGCACCGACAATGATACATTTTGTTGGTAATAGTTTAACTATATTACATTTCAATTTCTATGCTATAGTATATCTAATAATAAATATACTACTAATAATTACAAATCTAGGATTAAGTGATGACTTTATTCCTATACATAATTTTATATTATTAGTACACTTTATTATTAGTGCTATGTTTACAATCAGATTAATATAAATAGGGACTTTAAAAGTCCCTATTATTTATTTTGCTCTATATAAAGGCAGTTCATATTTCAAGAATATTTCTTCCGCTCTTTTTATTTCTTCTTTAGTTGGTGTTGGTGTTTCTCTTAACTTATATTCTTTTTTCATTTTATCCCATTTTGGTGTTCCCATTTGATGGAAAGGTAAAATGTCTACTCTTTCTACAT
This sequence comes from Streptobacillus canis, assembly GCF_009733925.1. NCBI lineage: Bacteria > Fusobacteriati > Fusobacteriota > Fusobacteriia > Fusobacteriales > Leptotrichiaceae > Streptobacillus > Streptobacillus canis. The sequence goes on from NZ_WOEI01000019.1 coordinate 34,388, forward strand.
TTTTAAATTTAGAACAATATTTAGCCCAGTCATCTAAATCTTTAGGATCATCTGAATATCCAGGAACTAATACATATCTTAACCAAACTGGTTTATTTATACTTTCTAAATAGTCAGCCATTTTTAATGTTGGAGCTAAATTAACTGCCGTTAAAGTCTTATATTTATCTTGATCTATATGTTTAATATCAAGCATGATTAAATCTGCAAGTTCTATAGCTTGTTTAGCTTTTTCAGTAAATATATATCCAGATGTATCTATACAAGTATGTATCCCTGCTTCTTTACATAATTTAAACAATTCTATTATGAAATCAGATTGAACTAATGGTTCTCCTCCAGATACTGTAACTCCTCCTGTTTTAATGAAACCTTTTACTTTCATAATTTCTTTAAATACTTCTTCAGGTGTCATAAGTTTTTTATAATCTTTTAAATTCCATGTATCAACATTATGACAATAAAGGCATCTTAAAGGACAACCTTGTAAAAATAATACAAATCTTATACCAGGTCCATCTTTTGTTCCAAATGACTCAAATGAATATATATATCCCGCATTTTTCTTTTCCATATACAACACTCCCTAACAACTTTATATAATAATATAATTATATAATGAAAAGATTATAAATGCAAACTTTTATTTAATTATATATTTTTAAATATTTATCATAAATATTATTAATTTTTTATTCTCCAGTTTCCTTTTTCACATATACCTCAAGTTTATATGTCTTAGGATTATGATATTTCTTTATTCTTTCATATACCTCTTTTTCTATTTCTTCCTTATTACTTAAATCACACTCTTTACACTTTAAATATACATATAATATTGGAAAATATGAAAATGTTTCTGCATATTCATCCCAATTCATTGTTTCAAATTGTCTCACTTCTTTGAAGTATTCTGAAGATATTTTAGAAAACTTTTTCTCATTCTCTTCTTCTTTTTCTTTAAATTCTT